>CAZXRT010000040.1:2776-6846 GCA_964642535.1 uncultured Methanospirillum sp. | reverse complement strand
ATCGCGATCATTCCGGTAAAATACGGGGTCAGGGTGGGTTCAGTCACCAAGCTGGACCCTCTCCATGACGGACTGAAGATCGGAAGAACGATCTACCGCCTGGCAAAACTGAACAATCCTCTTTTTTATTTCGGTTTTATCGGAATATTCATCTCCCTGGCCGGTCTTCTGATCGGTGTCTATATTGTCTCTGAGTGGTTTCGCAATATCGATCATATCCCGCTCACCATCCTCTCCGTGATGCTGATCATCGTTGGTCTGCAGATCTTCATGTTCGGCATCCAGTCAGATATGCTCCTTGCCTACCAGCGGGAGATGCTGCATGAGATTGAAGAGATCAGAAGGGAGAAATAAACGCACACAAACCGGCACTCCTTTTCTCAACCTTTAAATCAGCAGAGATCCAAAATAATAGTGCAACTGCGATAATAGTCTAGTGGCATGACAGGGGCTTCCCAAGCCCTTAGCCCGGGTTCAATCCCCGGTTATCGCATCGTAACAGCAGGTTCAATGCTGTAAAACCCATTTTTTCTGAATCGAAGCGGCAGCAAGAGCTCCCATGGAGACCGCTGCCTGCAGATTATACCCACCGGTATCACCATCGACATCAGCCACTTCCCCGATTAAATATAATCCCGGAACAATCCTGGATTCCATGGTTTTTGGATTGATCTCATCCAGACAGACTCCCCCGCTCGTGACCATCGCATCATTGACTCCCCCAATTTCCCTTACCTTAAAAGGGCATCCAAGCAGGAGATTGATCAGATTCTGGCGGGACTGCCGGGAGAGATGGGAGGTAGTGCACTCCGGATCAATCCCTGCCATTTCGACGATCTTTCTGCTCACCCGTTCAGGAAGAGGATACGATAGCAGCACCTTTCGGACCAGCCGGGAGCCGGCAGATGAGAGGGAATCAGTCAGATTTTTGGTCAGAACTGCCGGGTTTCCCTGAAGAAACGCAATTTTGAGCACATCCCCCGGTTTCATATACCGCGAACTATCCAGTATCCCCGGTCCTGATAAACCGATATGAGTGAACAGGATATCCCCGGAATGCTGTTTGACCTTCTTTCCGTCCCGGTATATCGATACCGATGCATCAGGAATGGAAATCCCGGAGAGATCAGCACATAAATACGAACTGATGATCACCGAGGCCAGGGCCGGGGAGGGCGTAACAATCGTATGGCCAAGTCCTGCCGCCAGCCGGTACCCGTCACCCGTTGATCCGGTACCCGGGTATGTCATCCCACCGGTCGCAATCACCACGTTGTCAGTATGATATTGTGACTTCGGAGTGGAAACCAAAAATTTTTCCTGTACAATCGAGATCTCAGTTACCGGTTCATTCGTGTGTATAGATACATTCTGCCTGCTGCAATCAGATAATAGCACAGATAATATCTCCGTCGCTTTTCTGCTTGCAGGGAAAAATTTTCCTCCCGGCTCAGTCTGGCATTCAATCCCGTGCTCGTGAAGAAAAGCGAGAAGATCCACATTCCTGAAGTTCATCAGGGAAGGCTTTACAAAATTCCCATGATCGCCATAATGATGAATAAAAGACCGGATATCCCCGTCATGAGTGATATTACACTGTCCGGACCCGGAGATCAGGAGTTTTTTCCCGCATGAAGCATTTTTTTCAAGAACCAGGATCTCACATCCAGTGCCTGCAGCCTTACATGCACAGAAGAGACCGGATGGTCCGCCTCCGACAACAATCAACGGGTATCTTCGATTCATCTCGGCCTGATACTCATCTTTCCTTGCAGGGTATATGCATTCCCATTTCCCATGATTTACCAGATATGGATAAACCGGGATAAACCTGAAAATTATCAGGAGGGTTTTTTTCCCAAAAATATCAGAAACTCAAAGCCCTCGGAAATATGAACAATGCTGGCAGGAAGATAATTCATATCCGGGAATTCGAATGCTTTTTATGGTAATCAGCTTATCTTGATATACAAGGGACTATGTACCGCCATCGCCGTCTTTTTACCTCCTTTAGCGGAACACTGGCAGCGGTCATCCTAGCACTCCTTCTGATTTCCATGCTGCTCCTCGCATCGTACTGGTTTTTCGGGGAACGAAGCAAGGTAGAACGGGAATTCCTCGACAAACAGGATATGACCAGAGAGATGCTCAGACAGTCCATTGTCCTGATAGACAGGGGAATTCTGCTGTATGAACTGGTCTTTGACCCTGATATGAAACAGGCGATGGAACTGTATCAGAAGGAATATGAAAGAGCCCGGGGAAACATCGATCAACTGAACCTGTCTGAGGTTAAACAGCAGATTTCAGCCAGTCTTGGCGATACATGGGATGTGTATCTGATTCGTGACGGAATGGTGATTGATACCACCTTTGCCGATGACCTCAACCTTGATTTTACCAAATACCCGGATTTATTCAAAAAATATGAATTCTACCGGATGAACGGCTCTATCGTGATCGACCGGACCGTGAAAGGATTTGCACCGGATGCCCCCAATAGAAAATTTGCCTATCAGGGGACCTCTGACAGGAAGTATCTCCTGGAGATCAGCAGAAACTTTGAGAAATTCCACCCAGAAACGAGCAAGGCCTCGTATCATGAACTCATCAACACAACATTCAGCCTGAATCCTACTATCGTCTCCATCGATCTCTATAACACCCAGATCAAGGAAATTGCAAGAAAAACTTCTGTCAGGGAAGACGGTCCCCCGGATCAGGATGCAAAAAAACTCGTGAAAAAGGTCTTTTCTTCAAAAAATGACATAAAAATTGAAGATCAGAAGAGAAATCTGATCACCGAGTATTCCTTCCTGCCCGTTGAGGAGAGCAGTGCTCCTTCCACACCCATGATGCATCTCGTGGCAGCAATCCAATACTCAACAGAGATGAGAAATACCCTCATTTTTCAGTTAACAATTCTGTATTTTAGTTTTATCGCAATTACCACCCTTATCGCCTTTATGGTAGCCACTGCAATCTCCCGTCACCTGACAAAACCACTGAATCAGATCGGTGAGGATGTGGATAAAATTGCATCCGGTGATCTGGATCACCGGATCAGGAGTACCGGCGCCGTTGAGACCGAGAAGATCGAACAATCCATCACCCGGATGGTCTTTACCCTGCAGGAAAATATTGAGTCACTCCGAACCAGGGAAGGAGAACTAAGCAGGGAACTTCTGATGAGAAAAAAAGCCGAAGAACTGTATTACCGGCTCTTTGATTCATCATACGAGGCGGTCTTCATCCTTGAAAAGGGTATCATCAGGGATTGTAACCAGGAAGCCTGCTTACTGCTCGGCAGGGACCGCGATCAGATCATAAGCAGGAACCTGGCAGAATTTTCACCCGAACCCAAACGGCCTATTACTCACATAACTACAGGAACGCAGACGTATTCTGCACAATGGGATTTCATCAGGCCTGATAGATCAGTCATCGAGACCCAGGTACATCTCAATACCATCATCGTGGATGATACATCCATCATGCAGGTGATCGTCAGGGATATGACTGAACTGAATGAGTTATACCGCAGAGAGATGCAGGCAATCACCCAGATTGAAGAGAACCTGGGCCAGCTAGCAGCAATCAATGATCAGATCAGAAACCCGCTGGCTGTCATATCATCTCTCTGTGAAATGAATGAGAATGAATATGGAAAAGAGATCCAGGATCAGATCCTCAGAATAAACAATCTGGTTGACGAGATCGATCGGGGTTTTGTTGATACTGAAAAGGTCAGACAATATCTGCACAGGCATTACGGAGTCGGTGATACGTAGTGCAGATAGTTATTTTGTATTCGCACAATCCTCATCATGGCCAAGAAATGATCCATGCTGATAATGCCGGAGGAGAAATGCATGTACCTTCTCTGACTGAACCCAGGCACGATCAAGTTTATCGATCAGGTCATTGATGATAGTCAGCTGCTCATCAATCTGTTTTTCATACTGACCATTTTGGAGCAGATTATACCCTTTAATTACCTGGAGAGGATTGCGGATCTCATCATTGAGGATCTGAAACTGTTCCATGTTCAGTTCAAGCTGGGCCAGTCC
>CAZXRT010000040.1:0-2676 GCA_964642535.1 uncultured Methanospirillum sp. | reverse complement strand
TCATCAAGTTGTTCAGCCAGCCTGCGGTACCGCTCTTCACTCTCCAGAAGTGACTGCTGGATCATCCGTCTCTCTGTGACATCAATCACGTTACCGGCGATACACTTGACACCCTGGCACCGGATCACGGTCAGATACATGTCAAGATAGATCTCCCGCCCGTCCCTCCGGATAGCCGTACATTCAAAATGGTGGGGTATCTCTTTCCCTTCCAGAAGATTACGGATATGATCCCTGAAGTATTGCTGCTCACCGACCCGGATAATACTGACAGGATCATCCAATATCAGCATTTCATCACGTTGATACCCGAAAAGGGTGCAGATACGGGGATTCACATACCGGAAATACTTCCCGCACAGGAGAAATACTCCCAGTATCGCTTCTTCCACAGGACTCTTATAGAATTCTTCGATATGTCTCCTGTACCGGGCAGAACCGATGATCTCAGCAGCCATCCGCAGGGTCTGGATCTCGATGGAGGATCGCCTGACATCTTTCCCCCGGTTAATAAAGATCAGGTACCCGGAGCGGCTGTCATTTACCATTATGGGAAGGATCAGAATCGATCCGATTGCATGCAGTTCATAAAAATGCCTGTCAGTATCATCAGCATCTTCACTGTTTCCTGAAAAAAATGCATTGGTATCCAGATGCTGATTCCACCATTCCGGCCATCCGGAAGGCGAAAAGGATACCGTGCCGCCGGCTTTAGACCAGGATGCAGACATCTCATAGATGGCTGAACCTGTCGAAACTGAGTCATGGATGGCAAAAAGACAAACCTCTTCAGCTTCAGCTGCAGCACCAAGTCTCCCCAGAATCGTGCGGGAATCAACATTGAGAGTTTTTTCCTTGAGGAACTGATCGGCAGCAAAACTGATGGCCTCCAGGATTGCATCTTTTCTTCGCAAAGCCCGTTCAGCATCCCGCTGGCTGGTCAGAATCCGAATCTTATGTGCAATATCAAGAATCTGGATATCAATTCTCTCACTTTTATTCTGGTAGAAATCTGCCCCGCTGTTCAGGGCATTGATTGCGATCTCTTTACTGTCATCTCCAGTAAGAATGATAAATGGCACCTTCGGATATCGTTTGCGGATCACCTGCAAAAATTCGATTCCATTCATTTCAGGCATCGAATAATCCGAAATGATTGCATCTGCCTTGTTCTCATTCAGATAAATAAGAGCATCCCGGGCAGAAACCGATGTATACACTGAGAAATCACCGGATGATTCAAGGAGCCTGCTGAATATCGTGCATAAATCAGGGTTATCATCCACGAAAAGAACATGAATTAGGGGTGATTTAGTCACGGATATCCTCCGGATGGTGCCTGAGTGCAGAGCGGTGTAATGATGATTAGTTTATTAGCGGATAATATAGTTATTGCCCTGAATTTCCGTCAACCACCGGAGTGCCCACCCCTTATATCCCTGAAAGCACGAGTCAGATCAGCCAGGTCAACCCTTCCGTTCCGGTTAAAATCAAACCGTGGAGAAAGACTGCTTGTTGATAACCATTCAAAATTATCAAAGAGTAACACCAGATCCTGCATGTCCACCCTCATGTTCCCGTTCAGATCCTCGTATAATCCATCCAGATCAGGATCAGTCATCGCCTGAGCAATCTTCAGATCAAACTGGACCGGTGAAATGATATCTGCACGGTAATCCAGTTCCAGGGGCATGGTTCCATTCCGGGAGGCTCCCAGATCGACGGATGCTGTTGAGGAAGACCGGGCAGAATCAACCCCAAAGAGGAGCGAGGATGCCTGTGCTGACTGGTATGACAATCCATCTTCACTATTGCTGACCGCCCGTGCAAAAACACATCTGATGTCTCCGTAAGTATCAGTCGCAGAAGGAACAACTTTTACCGCAACGACCCGTTCTTGAGACTGCATCGATGATGATTCCCGGGTATGGTAGGTGATTATGCGATCAGACCGTACCTTCTCACTGGAGGAGAGGGTCCGTGTTTCTTCAAATCGGCCTCCGTTTGTCAGGATATCTGCTGCATACACAGAAGAACCAGACCATCCGGGAGAAGAGCCGGACCCATTCACATTTTCGAAGGTATGCTCATTAATGGTTCGTGAATAGACCATGCCTTCCCCGCCGGTCTGAGCACGAACGGATCCTTCATCAGAACCATGATAGATCCGATCAAACAGGTCAAAGAGACCCACAACCATGGATCTCTCAGAAATCCGGTTCTCTTCTCCCGGTTTTTCATTACCAAACGTAAAGGATGAGATAATGGCAGATGATCCTGACGTGTTGCCAGATAGAGGAGAATTATTTGCAGAAACACGATAATCCAGTACTCCGGGGGAGAGATGTGTAGAGGATGTGAGCTGCAGACTCTCTGCTCCCACCACATCAAGAGAGGATGAGGCAGAAGCAGAGTAGTTGGAATCTGAAGATGATTCTCCACCAAAGGTGCATCCCGGTGCTCCCTGTGATGATGAAGAACCCGAAGACCAGGTGTCTGATGACTCATGCACTGCAAGATGGCTGCCAGCTCCGGCTGAATCATAGGTGAGAACCTTGTGTGCATCAACCGATCCGGAATCAGCATCTGACCCGCCTGAGGAGACTGCCTTGGTCAGGGTGAATTTTCCCCCGTTACTCATCGCAGAATCGCCATACATCATGGATGAACCATTCG
>CAZXRT010000039.1:0-10897 GCA_964642535.1 uncultured Methanospirillum sp. | reverse complement strand
AATGAAAGCATTCCTGCCATGAATAGTACCAGTATGAGGATAAGCAGCGAGAAGACCAGTACTACGCTCCACATCTTCAGGCCCATGTTCTCTGGTACAACATATATTGGAGAAGAAAATAAAAGTTTTCCACTGATCAATTTCACATCAGGAAGGGCTTTTTCCGAGACGGGGATGCATGCAACCGAATGGACCATCGGTGAACGAAACCATGAATAATCAGCAGGACAAGAGAGCAGGAGGAGTAATTCCGGCATGGAAGACAGTTGCAGGACATGGTGCCCATATGAAAGCAACCAGAGAAAACCTGATCATCCAGCACCGGGGAACCATTACCGAGACTCCTCTTAAGGACCTGGACCACCTGCTCATTATTGGGGGTCACAACATCCAGACTGCTGCTCTTGCCACCCTCATGAAAAAAGGAATATTTGTCTCTTTTTTTGAATCAGAAGGAGAACCTGCAGGGCATCTGATCCCATACGGATACCGGGGGATGGAGGAAATACAGGAAGCGAGAAAAAAAGCAGCACCATACAAGTATGCTTTAACCTGTGCCCGGGCAGCGGCACGAGAGAGAATCCTGACAATCGAAGGATGGAATGAAGGAAGACAGGGAGGGTGTCTGTATAGCGGAGAACTTGACATCCTTGACCAGGCAGCACGGGAACTGGATAATTATGTCAAGGTTGAAGAGATCTCGCGAGTCGATCGCCTGATCGGAGATATGTACTATGAGATTCTCAGCCGGCTCATAAGCCCTGCCATGGATTATAAAAAAAGAACTCATCGCCCGTATCCGGATCCGGTGAATACCATCCTGACATTTGGATATACCATGCTCACGGCCTGCTGTACCCGCCTGCTGGTAAGCCTTCATATTGATCCTGATGAGGGGATGCTCCATCGGGGAAAACGATCCATGGCTGTCGATCTCTGCAATTGCTGGAAAACCCGCATGATAGATATCCCTGCACTGGAACTGATTGATGCCGGACTTGTCAGTGAAGGCAGGTATGAATGTGGAAAAGAGCGCTGCATCCTTTCAGATGGTCTCATCAGGGACCTGATAGAGCATTACAATCAGCATATCAGAATCGAGATCATCCGGCTGCAGGTTGAAAACCTGTATCAGTCTCTTCTCGGACAAACCGAATTTGAGATAATCCGGTTCTAAAAGAGTTACTGTTGTCGGGGCCGGGCCGGGCTCACCCCGATCCTGACTCCGCGAATTTCTGCCCCGTCAAGACGGGAGATGACCCGGTTCACATACGAAGAAGGTATCTGGACAAATGAATAGGCAGGATACATCTGAATGTCGCCAACTGCCCTCTCCGGCATGTTGCATGCGGAAGAGACCGCAAAGACAATGTCTCTCGGACTGAACCCGTCTTTTCTTCCCGCAGAAATGAACAGCCGTGCATGGCCGGGCTGTTCGTTGAATGATGATTCCAGGCGATCTCCTACTCCGGATGAATCAGAGTAGCAACTCTGTTCACGGAGAAATGCTGCTGAAAGCTGGATTGGATCATATCCTTCTTCTACCAGTCCGGCTATGATCTCCTGGTACCGTGTCAGGTCCTCTTTCTCGATTGTTGTCTTAATTCGGGCAACCGCCTCTTTTGCACGTGATTGTGAGATCTCTGCAGCCGTCGGGATTGCCATTCGCTTCATATTGGTATTGGTCTGGCGCTGGATGTCCTTCATCCTCCAGCGATCACGCGGCATCACAAAACTGACTGATTTGCCACCCTTTCCTGCACGGGCAGTCCTCCCAATCCGGTGGACATAATACTCAATATCCTGGGGAAGATCGTAGTTGAAGACCATCTCCACATCTTCAACATCAATACCCCGGGCTGCAACGTCACTGGCGACAAGGATACTGATTGACCCT
This sequence comes from uncultured Methanospirillum sp., assembly GCA_964642535.1. Taxonomy (GTDB): domain Archaea; phylum Halobacteriota; class Methanomicrobia; order Methanomicrobiales; family Methanospirillaceae; genus Methanospirillum. The sequence continues at coordinate 9,000 of CAZXRT010000039.1, read as the reverse complement.
GACCGGAATCCTGCCATGACGCGATCCCTTTCCCGCTGTTTCATGTCCCCATGCAGGGCTTCAGCCAGGTATCCCTGTGATTTCAGACGTGAAGCGATCTGGTCAACCATGCGCCTGGTATTGGCAAAGATCATGACTCGTGAGGGAACATACCGGTCAAGGAGCCGGAACAAAGCCTCATCCTTGGCACTCTCTACCAGTTCAATAAAGAACTGATCGATTCCCGGGCCTGCAAGTTCTTTCGGTGCAATCCGCACCATAGCAGGATCCCGTTGAAATCTTCGGGAGATCTGCAGGATTGGTTTTGGGAGGGTTGCGGAGAATATTACGGTCTGACGTTCCCGGGGGACATAGGAGAGAATACTTTCAATATCAGGCCTGAATCCCATGTCAAGCATCTGGTCAGCCTCGTCAAGAACCACATGATGAACTGAAGAAAGATTGAGGGTCGTGCGCGCAATATGATCAAGAATACGTCCCGGTGTTCCGATTACGATATGCACTCCTCTTTTTAATTCCCTGATCTGTCCGTCAATTGCCTGACCACCATAAATCGGCAGAACGTGAAGGTCTTTACGATATTTAAGAAGTTTTGAGTATTCTGTTGCTATCTGAACACAGAGTTCACGGGAGGGGCATAGAACGAGTACCTGAACAACCCGCTGATCATCCTTGCATCGTTCAATGGATGGGATCGCATATGCTGCAGTTTTACCGGTTCCGGTCTGTGCCTGCCCGGCAATGTCCTGCCCAGACATGAGAAGCGGAATTGCCTGCTTTTGTATCGGTGTCGGTTCTTCAAATCCCATGTCAGTAAGAGCACGAAGAATAGGTGGTGAGAGATCAAGGTCCGAAAAAGAGGATATAGTCATCTCATATCATGCAACGTCTCGACTTAAATACCCACGTATGGCCATGGGCGATATGCGGGTATCAATGTATCGAAATGATTTCATCATTCATCAGAAAGCGGATATTTGCAGAGAAATCAGATCAAACTTGAGATATAGCAACATGAGATTTATTATTTAAATGTATCCATAAATAAAAACCGCTGCAAAAATTATATTTTAAAAATTTTATAAAAATTAAGAGATGATCGGGTTGATACACCCAAGGATCTCTGTTTCCAGGCTCTTTGCAGAGGCTTCAGATACTGATTCTACGTATAAACGGACAAGAGGTTCTGTTCCGGACGGACGAATTAATGCCCATGAATCATCGCGATCGATCCTGATCCCATCCACTTCATTCAGCCGGTCTGCGGAAAATTTCTCTCTGACTGCCGATAACATGGCTGGGGCTTTATCAGTATGGAATTTGTGTTTCAGCATGACAGAGGGAGGGAGATTGTCCACGAGTTCGCTGAGGGGCGTCTTCTTTGATGAAAGCAGATGTACCATCATGGCAGCAGTCATCCCACCATCGCGGCAGAACTGGTGATCCGGATAAATAAGACCACCGTTTCCTTCTCCCCCAAAGACCACTGGTTTCCCCGCATCCAGGAGGGAGAGCATCCGGCGGGCCACGTAAATACTGCCCACCGCAGTGTAATCAACGGTGCACTGATGCCTTTTCCCAATTTCTTCAATAAGACGTGATGAGCTGACCGGGGTGACAATTATACCGGGTTTTCCTGCACAGACAGCATCAGCAATAAGGGCAAATTCCTTATTTTCTTCAACAAACCTCCCCTTGTCATCGATAAAAACGGCACGGTCAGCATCCCCGTCATGGGCAATTCCGAACGCGGCACCGGTACTACAGACAAGATCGGCAAGAGGAGCAAGGCCTTCCACGGATGGTTCAGGATTCCGGGCAGGGAATCTTCCGTCCGGCTGTGCGTTCATCGTAAAAACGCGGCACCCAAGACCGCTCAGAATCTCAGCTGTTGTCCGGTATGCAGCACCGCATCCGGCGTCAACAACCACAGTCATTCCCGCTCCGATACCCGAAGAAAGGCGTGAGAGGACCCCGGAGACATACTCATGATACAAATCGGGGGCAGCCTGTTCAGTTCCAACCTCCTCCCAGCCCCGGGTATCAAACGTGTCAGAAAAGACACGTTCCTCCACTATGAGGGAGTTATCATCATCCATCTCGGTTCCGTCAGCTTCAATGACCTTGACCCCGTTATAATTGCCAGGATTATGAGAAGCGGTAATCACAATGCCGGCATCATAATGCATCTTTACGATATACTGCAGCGCTGGTGTCGGAAGAATCCCACAATCAACCACATTACAGCCGACTGACATCAATCCGGCTTTTGCAGCCTGAATAAGGGCAGGACCGGAGGTTCTTGTGTCTCTTCCGATAGCCACGGTTCCCGGACGCATGCTTCCGACTGCCATGGCAAGTTTCATCACCAGTTCAGGAGTCATCAGCTCTCCGACTACACCCCTGACCCCGTTTGTACCAAATAACTGTTTTTTCTTCGTTTCTGCCATTTTATTCATCTTCCACTGAATCATCTGCCTGGAATTCCCTGTCCTGCAGGGCCTCATCTTGAGACACCGGTGAAGCGTCAGAATCCTGTGAATCCTCGGTTCTTTTCCGTTTCTTTTCCATCTTTTCCCGTTGCTGTTCTTCTCTCAGCTTCAGGAGCCGGGCTGAGGCTTCAGCGACCTGACGCATGATATCCGTCACCCGGTCTTCAACCTCAATCTCTTCTTCCACCCCGATGGAAGTACTTTCAATCTCCAGGAGAAAACGGGCTACCTCACTTGCTTCGAAGAGGAGATCATCGAGTTCTTCAGGAGTATAAAAACCACACATCGCTCCGTACAGGAATGTTGCCCCGGCTTTGTTCACCTTTTTCTTAAATGAACTCCGGGCCTGGTTTACTGCCTGAGGAGAATAGGTTCCTGTCATGAAAGGAACCAGTTCCGGGAGATTCCTCCCGATAAAAGTCATTTCAGCACCCGATGAAGTCTGAAAATCAGAACAAAGACGGGAAATCGCCCATTCCCGCGCGGTAATGAATGTCCGCTTCCGGAGGAACTGATTTACCTGGGAATATGACGCTCCATCAACCTTCTTGAACTTGTGATACTTGCCTGGATCATGTGAACGATGCGCCAAATCCATTCCATTACCATACGTCAGCGGATAAGATAAGGGCACTGATTCCCTGGACAAACCAGCCCGTCCATCTGATGGGTTTATTACCGACCGGCGATAACATAAAGAAGGTTTTACAAATCCCGTGTGCCCAGATAGTGTAGTGGCCTATCATGTCGGCCTGTCACGCCGACGACTCGGATTCGAATTCCGATCTGGGCGTTTATCAACATTTTCTCTTTTCTGGTTCCTGATGTCGAAAGTCAATATCAGGTCGTGTCTTTTCCCCCCAACCGGACCGCTCATTCAGGGGATGTATCAATACGGTAGCTTCCTTCCGGGATCGTCATCTCAAACCGTGCCCCCATCCCGAAAATTCCGGTTTCATTAATGGAAATACTGGTTATAGAGAGGATCTGCCTGACGAGAAAGAGCCCGAGACCGGTATTTTTGCCATATCCGCGTTCAAAGATCCTGTCCTTTAGATCGGGAGGAATGCCAGAGCCATTGTCTTCAAATGAAACAACAACTGCAGAATTGTGGATAGAAAACGAGGCTTTGATCCGTGAAACCTTCTCACCATGTCGTGATGCATTATCAATCAGGTTGTAAAACACCCTTTCCAGCAAGGGATCAGCATAGATGAACAATCCATGAAGATGGTTCTCGATAGTAATCCCGGTGGAAACACCGGGATCTGATACATTGTCGAGAATCCTGCCTGCATCAGCCCATTCAGGAGCATGGACACCCATGTCCTGATAATCCCGGGTAAACTCAATCTGGTCATGGATTGCTGTTGCAGCCCTTTCAAGAAGATCAATCATACCGGAAAAATCAGGGTCTGAACCCATCTTCTTTAGGATCGGGAGAACGCCGAAAAATACGGTAATCCGGTTTCTGATATCATGCCTGGTGATGCTGGAGAGAAGATTGAGTTTTTCATTTGTCTTGATCAATGCATCCTCTGCCCTTTTCCGGGCAGAAATATCTCTGATACTCTCAATCGCCCCGATTACTTTCCCGTCAGAATCATACAGGGGACTTGCCACCGATGAGAGATACATCGGACCGTTCACGGTATCAGCAAGGTATTCCTCGGTTGAAATGGTGTCACCATGCCTGACCATCTCGTGATAAAGGCTGGCAGGATCGAGATCACGGTTAACTACATAGTCGATAAGGATAGGCCGCTTTGTTCCGTAAAAGGGAATCGAATACTCATGCTGACCCCGCCCGATAATTGTATCTGCAGGGATTTTTGTCAGGTTTTCCATCGCTGCATTCCAGAGGATCACCCAGCCATCTTTGTCGATGACGAACGTGGCATCAGGAAGACGGGAAATAACATCCTTGAGCTGACGGTGTGACTCCCGCAGTGACTCACTCTCCATAAGGATCTTCCATGCAAGGCGGTGCTCGGTAATGTCCTGGACATTAAGAATCCAGTACCGGACCTGATCATCATCACCCCTGATGACAGTCAGATCATTCAGGGTGGGAAAAATCGTTCCATCACGCCGGATATGTTCAGCTTCAAAAACCATATGCCCCTGCAATCCGGCCTTTTTCAGGAAATCCGGGAATGAAAGCTGCAATGAAGGAGAAAACAGGGATTTGAAAGGAACATCCTGGATCTCCTCTGGATGGTAGCCATGCATCAGGGCATATGCCGGGTTTACAACATTAATCGTGTCACCTTTTCCGGTTATTATCCCGGCCATGGTATGCTGGACGGTATCTGCCAGTTCCCGGTATTTCTGTTCACTTTCCTTCAGATCACGGATTGACTGGGAATAATCGTCAAAAACGGGGTCCAATGAGCGTGAAAGTTCTGACAATTCATCGCCGTTTTCCAAAAATGAGACAGGTTTTGCAGCACCTGATCTATTCCTGGTCCTTGCCTGCGTGATCAGGATGTTGAGTCGCTTCAACACCAGCCGATCAAGCAGGGAGAGAAAGAGGATGATTCCCAGAACGCCAATCGCGATAATGAGAAGGATATAACTTTTAATCGTCTCCAGTCCCTGGTTATAGATCCTCCGATCACCGGTCACCTGGACAGTAAATGCATCATTCCCGACTATTTCAGGCAGAAGAGTATACCCGGATATCAGATCGGGTCCGTCAGCACGGACACCATACGGGGGGTGCAGAGGATTGGATGGCTGTACCCATCTGTCCTGATTTCCTCCCGCATCTGCTACCCGGTCCCCGCGGATTATCGTAAGGTGAAGAGAAGTGATCTCCGAGATTTTTCCAATCTCATCAGCATCCAGGTATTTCCCGAAGATAAGAATTCCGGCAGGCGGCCCCTCATAGGTACTTTTCAGTACCGGCTCAGATACAAGGAGGATCGGAATATCCCCTTCCGCAAGAATCCCCCGGCGACTACTGACCAGCTCTTTGTGTGAGAAGAAGTGCGGCGTTGAAAGGATCAGATTGATGGTCTCCGGATTCAGGGGAACCCTCTCTTCGGTGGTTGTATTATACCCGGTTGCATACACCAGCGAACGGGTTTCGTTCACAAAAAGACACAGGTCAATGTCCAGGTTATTCAGGGAATCAGGATTCAGGTTCCTGTCGATATATCCCTGATCACCTGCCCTGATAAATTCATATGTCTCATCCCAGCGTGCCCATTCACCACATCTGAGCTCAATCAGCGAGAGTTCATAGGAAATTGATTTCAGGGCATTATCAAGGGATGAATGAACGGTCTCCTCCTCAAAGGAAGAAAAACTTCCAATCAGAACCGTGTATGAGAGGAGAAGGATCAGTGCCACGGCTCCTATCATGGTCAGGCCGAGAATCACGAGGGTTTTTCTACGCAGATTCATGGCATTATTCATCCACGATACAGGGGCGGTCTGATAGCAGGGAGATCCCTGACATTCAGGAGGAGGTCTGAGAATAAATGAGTACCTGCTGGATGTTGTCAGTCAGGCAGAATTTCCTCTCAGGCATAATCAAACCGAAGGAAAAAACCTCCGGGATCGCCATACGGATCCGTGATGGTGTGCAGATGCACTGTCGCTTTCCGTCCATGACTGGTTCCCGGAAAAACCAGGGGAGTATCCGGAACCATACCTGAAGAGAAGATATCCACCGGTTTTCCCGATCCCGATACCTCCATGGATATCGATGAAGGCCCGTCTGCGAGAGCGAGATCCCCTGATGAACGTTCAAGGAGAAATTCTGCCGCATCATTCAGCCAAACGATCCGTTTCTGGTCATCCAGCAGAATGACCGGGCGATCCGGTGAAATCAGGTCAGAACGCTGCTCATCAGTCAGCCCTCCTGCCTTTCCTTCGGTTGTCTGGCAGAGCTTGGAATGAAGCGTGCGAGCCACATGGATGGTGGTGTTCAGACTACTCTGGCTGAGTGGCTTGATGAGATATCCATACGGACAGGCAATCTCTGACCGCACCATCATCTCCTCCTCATCATGCCCGGTAACAAAAATGACAGGGACACTGAAAAACTGCAGAAGAAGACGGGCCGTATCGATACCGGAGAGCCAGCCCATGAGATCGATGTCCATCAGAACGACGCCGGGTGTTGAAGAAGCAACCCGGCTGATCGCTTTTTCTCCCGAGTCAACAGGTTCATCTACCTGGAATCCGCTGTCTTTCAGGATGGAGATGATCACCCTGGCTATTATCGGATCATCTTCCACGATCAGTACTGAATAATCCTTCTTCGACCCGGTCATCCGATATCATACCCTGGAATGGTTATCTGGTGTGCCATCTGGTATCGTTGTAATTTTCTATATGCAGCGCAGCAATATAGGAGTATTGAATGTTGTATTCTGATCGTTTTATATAACGTAGCAGGATGAGAAATCAGAATTACCCATGAGGTACAGCCAGGAAACATGTCTGAACATGACCATATGATACAAAAACAGAGATTCGGCGCAGGATGCCTGTTCTCAAAACCTGAAGTTTTTCCTTCGCGGGCACAGATGCTTGATAGCGGTAAGATAGGACATATCCAGCTGATGATGATCCCGGTAGATCCCCCGGTTTTCAGAGAAGCTATTGATACATTTGAGCCATACCAGGGCACTATCAGGATTCACGCCCCACATCACGGACAACAGGTCAATCCCTGTGCCCCTGCACTTTATCCAGAGGGAAAAGAGGACATTTCAGGATACATTGACGAGGCAATGGCACAGACACAGGAGGCTGCCGACCGGACAGGATCAGAGATCATTGTTCTCCATGCCGGACGCTATCTTCCGGGGCAGAAAGAAGAAGCGATCACCAGTTTTCAGGAATTTCTCGACCGGTACCCGGACAGGAGATATATCCTTGAAAGTCTCCCTGATCTCTCACCGGGACCACGATACCTCGGGGTATCACCTGAGGAACTAAAAATCCTGGGGAGTCCAGGAATTTCAGGATTCTGTGCAGACTTTCCCCATCTCTGGTGTACATCAGTTGCAGCCGGACTCCCATACCATGAAATCCTTGATCAGATGTTTTCTCTTCCGGTCCGGTTCAGCCATCTCTCCGGATCGCCCGGCCCCCACACCGACCACCAGCACCTTTTCCTGGATGACCCGGATAACGCATTCAGTCTGGAGTGGATCAGACCGGTTCTGGAAAGATATCCCAATCTTGAGATCAGTCTCGAGTTTGGAACTGATGACCCGGCAGTCATCATGAACCAGATCAGGATCGCTTCCTCCTGATCACCCTTCTTCTGATCTGATCTTCCTTACCAGGATATCATGATTCATCGTACCTGAATTGCGCAGAATAGGTATTCTCCGTAAAGATTATTAAAATAGAGATTATAATGATTGAGGAGTGGAATGCGGATATTTTTCTGAATGGATTCCCCGGTTCATCCAGTACCTGAAAATGAGGAATTATTCAGCGAAAACACTGCTCAGTTACCACCAGACCCTGACACGGTTCGGTCATTATATCTGGCTCTCCCGAAACTCCCGGGGAGACATCTCCCGGCAGTGGTATGCACGGGAACCACTCCGGCTTGAGACCGATGTCCAGACCACGGCAGTTGAGATCACCGATTACCTCTCGTTTCTTACCCGTGGCAGGGAGTACCACGCAACCACCCTGAACCGCATTCTTTCATCATTGTCATCCTTCTACCGGTTCCTGGTCATGCAGGATGTGATGACCGCAAACCCAGTCCCCCGGATCGATCGGCCCCGTGTCAAGGATACCGAACTGCATTACCTGAAACACACCCAGGTGATCCGGCTTATGCGATCCATCCCCGACACCCGCGATCGATTGATCATCAGGATCATCTACGCCACCGGGGTCAGGGTATCAGAACTCTGCACCATCAGCGTCGAAGATATCGATTTTGATGACCAGATGATCCGGGTCAGAGGAAAGGGGGGCAAGATAAGGATGGTCTTTGTCGATCCTGATACCCTTCACGAGATAGAGGAGATGGTGGGAAACCGGTTATCAGGACCGCTGTTTTATGGCCAGCAGAAGAAACACCTCTCTCCCCGGACTGTGCAGCATATCTTCCGCAAATATGCACCGGCAGGGATCACGCCCCACAAAATCAGGCACAGTTATGCCAGTGAACTCTACCGGAGATCCAGGAATCTGCGGGTTGTGCAGGAGAACCTCGGGCATGCATCCATCAAAACGACCGAGGTATACCTCCACACGGACCTGGATGAGAGAAGAAGTGTATACCGGGACTTTTTCCCTCTATCACGAACTGATCAGGAGGGGCAGCGACCCACAGATTAGTATTGATGAACCACGGAAAGAATGATCTCATGAAGAAGATCATCCTGACTCCCGAGAAGAAGATGCTTGAGGTTGATCCGGGAACGGATCCCTGTATCATCAGGATGCCCCGGCCGGCATCCCGGACCGGTACTGATTATGCCCAGGGAGAAGATCTCTACAGGAGGACGACCCCTGACGG
>CAZXRT010000038.1:0-10980 GCA_964642535.1 uncultured Methanospirillum sp. | reverse complement strand
CTGATTCACCGGAACCTCCATGATTCCGAAAACATCATCGACCACGATCCCGAAACGGGTCGCAGAACCGGACTCAGGAATAAACACGATCACTTTTTTCTTCAGCCCTCCTCCGGAAAGGGGGATGATAAGCCTGATATCAATGACCTTGACCACTTCATCCCGCAGATGAAAAATGCCAGGAATATAATCAGGTGCATTCGGGAGTGGGATCTTGGGTCTGTCAGCCACGATCTCCCTGATAAATGAGACATGGGCTGCATAGATCCCATCTCCCAGTGAGAAGAGGAGCAACTGATGCTTCGTATCGGTAGTTTCCATTTCCCCCACCTGGCCTGGATGATGGCACACCCGGGTGCACCGGCCGCACAAGTAATATCTGTTCGCCATTCGGGAGGATAGACCTTTTGATGTCAGGAGATCAGCCCCCTGCGACAGGGAAGGTTACAATAGGGGTGAGAGACACAGATGAGATCACGTGTCTCCGTTATGCCGGGGACGGGAGCCAAAGGGATGGAAAAACTCCTTACACTGGTCGAAATTCAGCTTGGAATCGATCATTACCTCATCGACGGGGATATCATCGATAAGTTCATCCTCCCGCTCCAGGCAACAACCGTGTATGATGCCCCTCCATATATCGAAGGAATGGTCACCTGGGACGGGGAGATGATACCAGCGATAAATGTGGCCCCCCTCCTTGGAATGAGCAGGGATAATGCAACAAAACGAAAGCGGACGATGATCATCCCGGCAGGGAAGGTAGCTGATACCGCGATGGCCATTTCGGTTGACGAAGTCTACCAGGTCAGGAAGATTCTGCCAGATGAAGTGATGCCGGCTGACATCTCCTCGTGCAGGGGGATCGAGGATTATGTGAAAGGAATCGTCCGGATAACCGAAGATGCAGCAGATGGGGAGGAACAAATGGTACTCCTGTATCTGAATCTTGAGAGGATGATGAAGGAACTGCTGAAAGGAAGGGTTGCAAGACCAGTTCCTGATTTCTATGTCTGGCGATGGGATACCACCCGTGAAACTGGTGGATCCTGTGATGCACCACAAATACAGCAATAAATGCCGATCCGGCCACTCATTTTTTACCGGTCAGATCATACGTATACCGCATGATCTGGTCACCGATCACCCTCGATACCTGGCTTTCACGCCAGCAGGCAACCCTCACCGATGTGTCAGATGCGGTAGCAGCAATAATCGATGAGGTGAAGACCGGAGGAGACAAGGCCCTTTTCGATCTCTGTGAACGGTTCGACGGAAAGAGACCCGGGTCTCTCCGGGTGACAGATGAAGAGATAGATACCGCATACGAGCAGGCTGACCCGGAGGTTGTTGAAGCACTCAGCGAGGCGTATGCACGAATCAGTGAGTTTCACGAGCTTTCACGCCAGAAAGATCTCTGGCTGTGTGACAGCGGACCGGGAATCACCCTGGGAGTCAGGACAACTCCCCTGAAGAGGATCGGGATGTATGTTCCGGGAGGGCGCGCTGCGTACCCGTCAACGGTTCTCATGTGTGCAGTACCTGCCCTTGTTGCGGGAGTAGATGAGGTAGTCTGCTGCACCCCGCCACCGGCACATCCGCTGACTCTTATCGCCGCTGATATCGCGGGAGTTTCGGAGATATATACCCTTGGAGGAGCCCAGGCGATTGCAGCAATGGCAATCGGAACAGAGACGATCCGGCCGGTAGAAAAGATCGTAGGTCCGGGCAACGCCTATGTAACAGCAGCGAAAATGAACCTGCGAAGATGCGTGGAGATTGATTTCCCTGCGGGGCCTTCGGAGATAGCTATCATTGCTGATGAAACCGGAAGGCCGGACTTCATCGCTGCTGATATTCTTGCCCAGTCAGAACACGACCCGATGGCCGCGTCTCTGCTCATCACCACCGATCCTGCCCTTCCTTCGCAGGTTGGAGAATGGATCGGACGCCTGATGGATCAGGCACCTCGAAAGGAGATCATCAGCCAGGCCCTCTCCCGCTCAGGATACATGATTGCATCTGATCTTGAAGAAGCGATTGCGATGTCAGATACTATCGCACCCGAACACCTGTCTATCCAGGTCCACGATCCCCTCCCCGTTCTATCCAGAATCAGAAATGCGGGATCTATCTTTGTCGGTTCCTACACTCCTGTTGCCTGCGGGGACTATGCATCGGGAACCAACCACGTCCTCCCGACTGCAGGAAACGCCAGACTCTATTCCGGGTTGAATGTGGCCCATTTCACAAAGACCTCAACTGTCCAGATCATATCCCGTGAAGGGGTCGAGGCGATCGGTGATATCGTAGAAACCATCGCAACTGCCGAAGGACTCCATGCCCACGCTGCCTCAACACGGATCCGCAGGCTGAAAAAAGACTAAAAACTGATCTGCATGACAGCCTTCTCCTCATCATGCAGGAGATCCTGGATCTCTGCAGGATTGGTCTGATATGCAGCCATGGGATCATAATCAGGATACAGATCGCACTTGTCAAGGACATCAACAAATTCACGCAGAAATAAACGGGGAATAATGTCAACACGACCCCCAAAGACCGAACTGACACGGCTGACCATGGTCCTGATGAACCGGTGAGAGATCCGGTCACGGTCCACCTGCCCGTATGCCCCGGCATATATCTCAACTACCCTGAGGGCCACCTCTTCCAGCCTTTTCGGATCAAAGGATTTCAGGACGATCTGCGGCTGCCGGGGATTTGGGTAGTCACCTGAACCAGGGATCCGGCCGACCCGATCATACAGGGGTGTCACCGGTCGCATCCCACGCGGACCATCATAGAGCATCGGGGTTCCGGCTCCGAGAAGATACCAGTGATGGAGCACCCCTGCATCAAGGGCATCAATGATCCTGATCAGGTTCTGAAATCCCCTCTCCCGCAGGTTTCTGGGAAAAGTCTGGGTGATCTCCAGCTCATCAATGGCCACGGCAATTCCCCGGTATCCGGCGCCGAGTGAAAAGAGCGGAAGAGCCTGCAGTAGGGCAAAGACTGAAGAGTCCTCTATCTCGCCTTTAATTCCAGCTTTTTGTTTCACATCCCTGCCGATGTTCGGATCTCCGGAGAGCCATCCAATCGCTGCCTGGGCAGTTTTGAAATCGGCAGCATTGTTTGCGTGGTAATACGTTCTGATGACTGCTGCCACCGGTGCATTCAGCATGCTGATATCAGCCAGGGCATGTTCAACTTCCTGCATGGTCATCTGTTCCAGGTTCTCATCGTGCAGATCAGACCCTTCCCGGCTCTCCACCCTCCGTTCAATACTTAATAACCAGCCATCGATGATCGACCTGAATGCATTCTGTTCCCCTCCGGCGTGGAGGGACCGGGTGATCTGTGAATACACGGACCTGAGACGGTGCAGGGGACAGACCGGAGATATGGCAACCTGTGCCGTCATGAATCCCTTTTTTCTTGCGATCTCAAGGGCCCGTGCGATAAGAAACGTCTTCCCGCTCCCGTACTCTCCCCTGATGAACTTGATGTCAGAACCGGAACGGGCAACAACATCCAGCTGGCCAGCAATCACCTGTTCCTCAACATCAAGACCGACCGAGAACCTGCCAAGCCCCTGGGACGGCACGGTCCCTCTCCGCAGGGCATTGATGATCCCGATATCCTCGAGCTCAGGCTGGTGAACCGGTTCAGGGGCCGGCATACCGGTATACCTCCCCAAAATCAGAATACCCTTCCTTTTCGGCTATCAATACCCCGTGCTCATCAGCTTTTCTCATGATTCGGTTCATCAGACCAGCAACCCTCCGGGTTTGTGCTACTTTTCGCAGGTCAAGTTCATGACAGATCCGGTGTTTGCGTAGATATGAAACCACCTCTTCCTCAGCGGGATCAAGCCAGTCAAACCGGACCTCTGAAAGAGAGATGACTGGCGGATGAATGGCGGATGAACTGTCCAGAAAAGACGGGATATGATCAGGAAGGCTCCGTCTTTTACAGGAGATGAGCACAGCAAAAAGAGATTGGGCCACTTCGACAGACTCCACCGGAACAACGGAAAGGCCGGCGATACAGGCCTTTACCCCGGCATCCGGAGAATCAGTGGCAAGGGACATCTCTGCTGAAAGACAGAGCGTGCGGGCATAGAGATCTCTTCCTGCCGTTGAAAGAAGCCGGACATCGGAAGCAAATCTCCGTGCCAGATGCCCGACAATCTCCGTTCCCGGAGAAGGAGAAGAGAGCACGGCTCTTGCAGTTTTCTCAAGATCCCTACTCTTCCTGACTCTTTTCAAAATATATGCCAGGATCTTCTCCTGCTCATGGATTTCACCATATCTTGCAAGGTATGATGCATACGCCAGACCACCGGAGATCAGGTCAGATCTGAATGCCTGAAAGTACAGCCTCCTCGCATTCTCCCGATCTCCAATCTCTTCACAAAGCCCCGCGGTCTCAAGACAGAAAGCCGGATGGCAGGAGCTATCAGCACGAACCAGAAGAATTCTGCATGCTTCATCTTTTCCAGACACCTCAGCAAGGGTATTGCGGTACAGATGATACCATCCCGATAGCTCGTCAGATTCAATCGGTTCCTGCTCAAAAAGGACTTCCTCGCAGAGACGGAGTGCCCGGGAGTGGTTTTCAGATCCAAGCAGCAGAGGGACCCCGAGAAGCCGGATACCCGGGTCCGGTGAGCTGGCACACCAGGTTGACCAGACTCCCAATGCTTCCCGGGTCATCCCGGCCGATGACAGGAAGGCAATGTACCTGACTGCCAGGCCGACCGACCCATGGATTTTGAGCAGCCTGAGATACTCCTCATCTGCCCGGGAGGGTTCAATACGGGACAATGCGTCAAGACGGCGCCAGGAAAAGAGAGGATCGTCAGGATGTGCCGGCATTGTATCAAGAATCCTGATGATCTCATCATCCCTGTGATCCGCTGCGAGAGCATCCAGGTATGACAGGCATTCTTCAGGAGATCCGGCTTTATGATATTCCTCTATCGCCAGATCCGGCCGGCCCAGTGCAATCAGGCAGTTCATCAGTGTCGAGAGATCCATGCACTGACCGGTCATCGCATGAAGCCGGTATAAAAGGCCGAGAGCAGCGGGGTGGTCACTGGCAGAGGTCAGATATTGTGCATACCTGCGCAAAGCTTCAGGCTGGGATGGATCAAGCATGACTGCAGCCGCGTATTCTGCCCGGGCCCCTTCATCCCCCTTCTGTTCAAGGATCCTGCCGAGGTAGAGACAGACTTCAGCAGAATCAGGAACCCGTGCCTTGAGATCACGAAGACTTAGTTCAGCTTCATCGAGCGAACCGGTGCAGAACAGGCAGACTGCTTCGATGATTCGAAGAGGTATCTCCAGCCGGTGGCGGGGAACTGCTCTGATTAATTCCAGACAGAAAGGATAGTCTCCCTGTTCAAACAGTTGCTGTGCCCGTGCCTTCAGAGTGTCACTCCCGGACATATCAGACCAGACCCAATCTCAGCCGGAGGAGGGTGAGAAACATGAAAACGGCATCAGAAGAATGCAGACGGGAGTCACAGCTGTCATTCCAGATCACCGGGTGCTCAATGACATCCATCCCCTCCCGATGCAGTCTCCAGAGCAGTTCTACATCAAATTCAAACCCCCGGGCACGAAGATGCGGCAGAACCTTTTCCAGGGCATCCTGCCTGAATACCTTTGCACCACACTGGGTATCGTAGAACTGCAGCCCGAAAAGGCACCTGATGATCAGGTTAAAAACACGACTCTGGAACCTGCGTAGCAGGGGCTGGCAGGTCTCAATAAACGCTCCCGGCATATATCGTGAACCGATGATCCCGTCATGCCCGTCAATCGCCGAGATGAGCCGTTTCATATCTGAATACCGGGTCGAGTTGTCAGCATCCATGAATCCTACCAGGGGTGCGTTTGCTGCCCTGAATCCTTCGTGCACTCCGCCGCCCTTTCCCAGACGGTGATCAAAAGTCAGACAGCGGACAACCAGGTGAGGATGTGCATGGGCAAAGGAGGTGATAACAGCAGGAGTATTGTCAGTACCATCGCATACAAAGATGAACTCCGCATCAGGATCGGTAAGATCTGACAGGAGAGTGCCAATCCTCTTCTCCTCGTTATATGCCGGTATTATGATGCTGTATTTCATCTGCTTTGTGACCAGCTGATTCTCCTTCTGCCGGTTTATAGATTCTGAATACCTTCCTAAGGAGCAGGAATCACGCATCGTACCCTCACCGTGCCGTCCGGACGGTAAAGGACGCAGAACACCGGGCAAGTTCTGCCCGGTTCTCTGCAGAAAATACAGCAGCTTCTGTGAAGATAATCTGCCTGCCCTTTCTGATAACTGATGCCTCAGCAGAGATCTTCTCCCCTGCCCTGGCCCCTTTCAGGAAATGAGTCGTACAGGAGATGGTTGCTATCATCTCTCCCTCTTTTAGGAGCGTGTATATCGCAAGGGCCATAGCCTCATCAGACAGGGCGGTGAACATCCCTCCCTGCAGCCATCCCTCTCCATTGGTCATATCATCGCGGACTGTCATCTCTATTCGTGCGTTCCCATCTCCCCAACTGACAGGATCTATCCCCATCAGACAAAAGAATGGGTTTGCATGCCGGCCGGACCGATCTATCTCATCCAGATATGACATGATGTACTCTTGCCTCTGCACTCAGATATGTGCTCTGGACGATCTCACCCAATACCACCCGGTACATAGTATTCCCTTACACTGTCAGGCACGGAAGAATCAGGGATCTCCGTTTGATATTAGAGGGATCATGATCAACTCTTCTGCAGAGTTGAGGGGAGGGCATGAAGTTTATCTTTATTACCGGCGGCGTAATGAGCGGTCTCGGAAAAGGAATTACGGCTGCATCCATCGGCAGACTCCTGAAAAACCGGGGGTACCGGGTAACCGCTGTCAAGATTGATCCATACCTGAATATTGATGCGGGAACCATGAATCCGGCCCAACATGGAGAAGTTTTTGTTCTCCATGACGGGGGGGAGGTTGATCTTGACCTTGGTAACTATGAACGCTTCCTGGACATTGAACTGAACTCCTCCCACAATATCACCACCGGCAAGGTGTACCGCCTGGTAATTGACAAGGAGCGGAGAGGTGATTATCTCGGGCAGACCGTGCAGATCATCCCCCACATCACAGATCAGATCAAGGAATGTATCCGTGCTGCCGCCTCTGAAAAGGTCTTTGAAGGCAGGGAAGCAGATATCTGCATCGTTGAGGTCGGAGGAACGGTCGGGGATATCGAGAGCATGCCATTCCTCGAGTCGGTCAGACAGATGCGCAGTGAACTCCCTCCCGAAGACCGCGCACTCGTTCATGTCACCCTGATGCCTTCAGATTCGATGGGGGATCTCAAGACAAAGCCGACCCAGCACTCGGTCAAGGCCCTTCGTGAACTCGGGCTCTTTGCCGATATCATCGTTGGAAGAAGTGAACGGCCGGTATCGACCCATACGAAGAAGAAGCTCTCATCACTGTGTGATCTTCCCCAGCATGCAGTGATCAGCGCTACCACGGCGCCAGACATCTACCAGGTTCCGATGGAGCTGGAAAAGGAGGGACTCTCACAAGTACTCTGTCAGCATCTGAAACTCGGAAACGAGACCCTTGATCCTGACTGGTACCGGGTGGTCACAAGAGAATATACCCACCGGGTAACGGTCGGGATTGTGAGCAAGTACGGGAAAGAAGATGTCTATCTCTCGATTAAGGAGGCGCTCAAACATGCAGGCAGAGCATTATCCACCGAGGTGGCAATCAGGTGGCTCGATGCGGAGCGGGTTGAGCCGGCTGATCTCAGGGAGTGCGACGGTATCCTGATCCCGGGAGGATTCGGGGTAAGGGGTATCGAAGGGAAGATCAGCGCGATAAAACTTGCCAGGGAAGAGAAGATACCGCTTCTCGGGCTTTGTCTCGGGTTCCAGCTCTCAGTGGTTGAATTTGCCCGCAATGTGCTCGGGTGGAGTGATGCCTGCAGCAGTGAGTGCGGAGCCGGGACCGAGGTGATCACCATACTCCCCGAGCAGGACGGAGTCGAAGACCTTGGAGGAACCATGAGGCTGGGAGATTACCCGATCACGGTCAAAGACGGAACACGGGCAAAACAACTCTATCAGAAGTCCGAGATCATTGAACGGCACCGTCACCGGTACGAGGTTGATCCCGCATATATCGGGAAACTGCAGGACGCAGGCCTGGTATTTTCAGGGACATGGGGCAACCGGATGGAGATCGCAGAACTGCACGACCATCCGTTCTTCTTTGCCACCCAGTTCCATCCGGAGTTCCGATCACGGCCGACCAGACCTTCCCCGCCGTTCCTCGGGTTTGTTGAAGCCGCACGGAAGATAAAGAAAGGAGGAGAGTAATGGTCAGGGTTGAGAAGTTTATCGCAGAGGCGATCGGAAAGATTCAGGCTGATGCAGGAGAGGGAACGGTGGTCATCGCCCTTTCCGGAGGAGTGGACAGT
The DNA here is from genome assembly GCA_964642535.1 of uncultured Methanospirillum sp. Taxonomy (GTDB): domain Archaea; phylum Halobacteriota; class Methanomicrobia; order Methanomicrobiales; family Methanospirillaceae; genus Methanospirillum. Next base: position 2,491 of record CAZXRT010000038.1, on the reverse strand, counting down.
TCAGTATGTGCAGAACTTGCATCACGTGCAATCGGTGACCGGTTGATCCCAATCTATGTTGACACAGGGCTGATGAGGAAGGGGGAGACTGCACGGATACAAGAGATATTCTCCCACCTCGGGGTCAGGATCATCGATGCCAGTGACGAGTTCCTTGACGCTCTGGACGGTGAATCTGATCCTGAGAAAAAGAGGAAGATCGTCGGGGAGCGGTTCATCAGGGTCTTTGAACGCGAAGCAAAAGCCACGGGGGCAAAGTCCCTGCTCCAGGGAACCATTTATCCGGACTGTATCGAGAGTGAGGGCGGGATCAAAAGTCATCACAATGTCGGAGGAATGCCACTCTCCATGGATTTTACCAGGGTCATAGAACCACTACGGGAACTCTATAAGGATGAGGTCAGGGAAGTTGCCGAGGCGCTCGGTCTTCCGCGGGAAATTGCCCACCGGATGCCGTTCCCGGGGCCGGGACTCTCGGTCAGGGTTGTCGGTGCGGTTACCCGGGAGGCCGTGGAGGTCGTCAGGGAGGCAAACGCTATCGTTGAGGATGTTCTCGTGGAGAAATACCGGCCATGGCAGTGTCTCGCGGCACTTGTCGGTCTCGGAACCGGGGTGAAAGGGGACAACCGGCTGCATGGCTGGATTGTAGCGGTCAGGGCAGTTAATTCCCGTGACGGGATGACTGCGGATCCTATAGAGATTTCATGGGAGGATCTTGCCGAGATCCAGGGACGTATCACCTCGCAGATTCCTGCAGTCTCCCGGGTGGTCTATGATATCACTCCCAAACCACCGGCAACAATCGAATATGAGTGAGATGAAACAATGAACGAAGAATCAGATTATCGGAAACTGGAATCACAATACTATATGCCTGCTTTCAGCAGGGAGATCATGATCACGAAGGGGTCAGGGTGCACGGTCACTGATGCAGACGGGAAACAGTACCTGGACCTGGTCGCAGGAATTGCGGTCTGCAGTACAGGACACTGCCACCCGAAGGTGGTAGATGCGATCACCCGTCAGGCATCGGAACTGATCCACTGCTCGAACCTCTACTATGTCCCTCACCAGGGAAAACTAGCCAAAAAACTCGTGGAGCTGGCTGGCCTGAAGGGACAGGCAAAAGCCTTCTTCTCAAATTCAGGTGCAGAGGCCATGGAAGCCGCAATCAAGCTGGCAAGAGTCAGGACCGGGAAGAAGGAGCTGATCGCCTGTGAAGGCGGATTCCACGGCCGGACCATGGGATCACTCGCCTGCACCCACAAACCGGCCATACGGGATCCTTTCATGCCCCTTCAGCCATTCAGCACCTTTGTCCGTTACGGGGATGCGGATGCCATCAGAAAAGCAGTCACGCCAGATACTGCAGCGGTAGTCCTGGAGCCGGTACAGGGAGAGGGAGGAGTCATCATTCCTCCGGCAGGATACCTGAAGGAAGTCCGTGAAATCTGTGATGAAAATGATGTCCTTTTGATCCTGGACGAGGTGCAGACCGGAATGGGACGGACAGGAACATGGTTTGCATACCAGCAGGAGGGAGTTCTGCCCGATATCATCACTATCGCCAAGGGGATCGCCAGCGGGTTTCCCATGGGAGCGATCGTCGCCCGTGAGGGACTTGAATTTGGCAGGTCAGAACATGGAAGCACGTTCGCAGGAGGTCCCATCGCATGTGCCGCTGCCCTTGCAACCATCGATGTCATCAGCGAGGTCCTTCCCCAGGTCAGAGAGAAAGGGGAGCGGTTTGGAAAGGCACTTGCCTCACTCCATCCCCGGGTTAAGGGGCTGATGATAGGGATGACCATCGGCGATATTTGTGCAGCCGTGCAGAAGGCATGTGCAGAACAGGGGGTCCTGGTAAACTGTGCAGCGAACGGGAATCTCCGGCTGGTTCCTCCCCTGACTATCACCGGGGATGAGATCGACCGGGCAACAGGAATCATTCATGCCGCCATCGCCAGCCAGACTCGTGCGTGATATCTACCGTCAGGAAGGGTATGTGTATGCCCGTTCACCGGAGGAGATCGCACAGACCTACGGCTTTTCCCGGGTTGCCAGGCTGGCCAGTAACGAAAACCCCTTTGGACCTTCTCCACGGGCAATAGAAGGAGTACAGCAGGTACTTTCAGGGATGCACCGATACCCCGGTTCCACGTCGGAAGCCCTGACAGATGCCCTGAAGAAGTATCATGGTGACTATGATTTTGTCACCGGTGTCGGGATGGACGGAGTCATCGAGACCTGTATCAGGGTGCTGGTCAACCCGGGAGAGAAGGTAGCGGTATCCGTCCCGACCTTCTCATTCTACGGGCTTGCCGCTCAGGCACAGGGGGCAGAGATCATATCTGTTCCCCGGAGACCTGATTTTTCAGTCGATACAGCGTTATTCGCTGAAACTGCCCGGGATGCCAGGATCGCATTCCTCTGCAGTCCGAATAACCCGACAGGTATAATGACATCGCCGGATGAAGTATCAGGAATTGCTGAT
>CAZXRT010000037.1:1919-11003 GCA_964642535.1 uncultured Methanospirillum sp. | reverse complement strand
TCCCCGAAGACCTGATTTTTCAGTCGATACAGAGTTATTCGCTGAATGTGCCCGGGATGCCAGGATCGCATTCCTCTGCAGTCCGAATAATCCGACCGGCACCATGACATCGCCGGAGGAAGTATCAGGGATTGCTGATGCCATCAATGGTGTTCTGTTTCTCGATAACGCATATGTGGAATTTTCTGACACCGATTATCTGCCATTGATGAAAAAACATGACAACCTGATCATCGGCAGAACCATGTCCAAGGTGTTCGGCCTTGCCGGATGCAGAATCGGGTATGCCATTGTCCCTCCATGGCTGCGGACAGCCTATGAAAAGGCAGCCACCCCGTTTACCGTCAATGTCCTTTCTGCCGCTGCCGCTGCCGGTGCCCTGTCAGATCGTGACCATGTTGATGAGACGATACGCCATGTCAGAACATGGATTGCACGGTACCTGAAAGAGTGCCAAATGCCGGTCCTTGAAAGCGGTGCCAACTTCGTCATGATCAACACCGCCCCAATGACCGGTGATGAATGTGCCGCGGCACTTGCCGGGCAGGGGGTCATCGTGCGATCCTGCCGGTCATTTCCGGGCCTTGAAAACCATTACATCAGGGTCTGTGTGGGTGAAGACTGGGAATGTGAGATGTTTCTTGACAGGATGAACCGGTTATGCTGATCGCCCTGACCGGAACACCCGGAACCGGAAAGTCAACAGTTGCAGCAGAATTAGCCCTGCGTTGCCATCAGGTCATCAGTGTCAACGATACCATCGGCCCATATATCCTGGAACATGATGAAGAACAGGATACGAATATCATCGACACCGAACGATGGCGTGCAGAATTTCCCGGGCATGACGGAATTGTCGAGGGGCATCTCTCCCACCTGCTCAGGGCGGATCGTATCATTGTGCTCCGGTGCAGACCTGATGTTCTGAAAAAACGCCTTGAGATGAGGGGATATCACCCGGAGAAGGTTGCGGAGAATGTTGAGGCAGAAATGCTGGATGTTGTCCTGGTGGAATCACTCGAGGATCACACCCCTGAGAAGATATATGAGATTGATGCAACCGTTATGTCAGTGTCAGAACTGACAGATAAGATCGAATTGATACTCACCGGGAAGGCAGAGCCCGGGCATGGAAAGATTGACTGGCTCGAAGTCTGTGCGGACCTGTTATGACACTCGATTCATACCGTGAGCATGTAAAACCGATCATAGATCCGGTTGTTGCAGTGTCAGTGCGTGCGGGCCTGACACCCAATATCTGTACCATCATTTCACTCGTGGCCGCTGCCGGGAGCGGATTTGCCTTTTTCAGAGGTGACGTTCTGATCGGGACACTGGGTGTTATCCTCAATGCCTTTTTTGACGGACTGGACGGGGCTCTTGCCCGGGCTATGGATCTGCAGGGACCAAAAGGCGATTTCCTGGATCACACGGTTGACCGGTATGCTGATATCTTCATCATTGCCGGTATCTTCTCCGGTCCTCTCTGTCCCTGGTGGATCGGAGTCCTTGGTCTTACCGGAGTGCTGATGTCATCGTACCTGGGAACCCAGGCACAGGCGGTTGGTGTCGGGAGGATGTATGGCGGTCTGCTTGGAAGGGCTGACCGGCTCGTTCTTTTAATCGTCACGGGAGTTGTGGTCTTTTACTTCCCCATGCCAGTCTTCGGATTGGGGCTTTTTGCCTGGCTACTTCTTATTTTCGGGTTTTTCGGCCACCTGACTGCAGCCCAGCGGTTTATGCATGTCTGGAAAAATCTGAAGGATGAGGGATAAATTCCCCCATTCTGATCAGATCGCAGGCGTGTAATACATGCCAGGACGGGAAAGGTAGATCCAGTACCCTGACCGGGGATCGATCATCTGCGATGCATCATTCCTTTCGATGGGATCGGTATTCTTCTGATCTTTTGCATCAAATCCTAACAGATACTCCCAGTCAAGTTCTTTTGGAAATGCCTCTCCCGCAGGGGAAGAAGCAACACCCGGGAAACTGACGAGGTTCCATCCACCGGCAAGAGGCCGGCTGAGGTTTCCTTCCGGTGCCTGCGAAGAGATCGGGAGAGGGACATCCACCGGATTGTCCGCATATATCCAGAATGCATCCAGTGGGGATACAGGAGTATCCTCAAAAACACGGGTCCATCTTCCGGCAGCACTGTCCCATGAGAAGAGGGAGTGCCCCGCGGTATCGACACCGGAGAAGAGGGATGCCAGATCTTTGCCTGGCTCGAGACTAACCGGGACAGAGACGAGATTCCAGCCCTCATCCAGGGTCAGGTTCCGGAACTCATCAGGAATCACCACGATGTATCCCTCTTTTTCTATATCCTCGCATCCGCCTGCATCACAGGCATGCAGGGAAGGGCTGTACACCCCGGGGCTCTCATAGCAGTGGAACGGATTGAGTTCAGATGATGATGACTGTCCGTCACCAAATTCGATACTCCACTGGTATGGGGATCCTTTCACCTGAAACGAGGTGCAGAGCGGGGAACTCCCCCTCCGGGGCAGACCTGAAAGATCATACCTGACAACTTCTGGTTGTAATACATGGATATCCTGAGAGACGGTGGCATGGCAGTCACCTTCTCCCCAGACGGTCAGGGAGAGATTGTACACACCCTCATCGTCATACTCATGTTCTACCCGTGCTGCTGATTCATAGGTGCCGTCACCAAAGTCCCAGAATCGTTTCGATTCATACCCTGCGGTGTTATCAGTTGCAGTTATCGTGAGCGGTGCATACCCGTTTGGCGGGTTGACTGCCAAAAGAGGTCTTGGAACTGCATAGACGGTGATATAATCGTTTTTCGTGACATTCTGTTCGCCATCAGGATACTCATTTTTCAGACTGACAGAATACACCCCCGGGAACTGATAACAATGGAAGGGATTCTTATCCTCACTCTTCTCTGTATCGCCAAAATCCCATTCCCGGGTCATCGGAATAGCAGGGGATGTTTCACTGAACTGCACACAGTGGGGAGCACATCCCTGCAGAGGTGTAGCCGAGAAATCAAGGGGTTTTTTCGGATCAACGTAGACAGTGGTGTTGGTTTTCGCCGTGCACCCGCAGACCCCAAGCACCGCGAGGGTGACATTATACTCTCCCGGTTCTTCATACCGGTGGGTGGGAGCGGCCTTGTCTGAAGAGGTCATATCACCAAAACTCCAGAAGTACTCAAGGCTGTCTCCTGCATCACTACTGAACCGGATCGTAGCCGGATCATCACCAGGTAAGGTGATTATTTTCGGGTTTTGCACGGTTACAAGGTTCTCCCGGGTGACTACATCACAGAGATCATTCGAGCAGTATTCAAGTCCGACCGAATATGTTCCCTCCGTTCCGTAACAATGAACGGCATGATCATCGGGAGAAGTCATGTTGTCTCCAAAATTCCAGAGCCATGACGGGGGACGGTTTGTCATGTCAAATTCAACACAGAGGGGAGCGATACCCACCTGGGGAGAGGCATTAATCGTCGGAGTAAGCCTTGAGCGTGCGGAAATGTAGTTGGTCTTTGTAACCGAGTAACTGGCACCTTCTATGGAATACGTGAGAGTTACCGTGTAAATACCCGGCTCACTGTAGATATGACCGGGATCCTCCTCATAGGAGGTGGTTCCATCACCAAAATCCCAGGACCATGTCTCCGCCGGTCCGGATGCAACGAATTTCGTGGAGAGGGGGGCGTACCCGTCAAGGCGTTCAGCCGTGAAATTGACTTCTTCACCAGGATGCACCTCGATATAATTGTATTTCGAATTCTTCTCACAGACTCCGTTCAGACAGTATGTCAGAACCGGTGAGTAGTACCCGGGACGGGTATACTGGTGAATCGGATTGAAATCCGTGCTATCAGTTCCATCATCAAAATCCCAGATGATATTCGTCGGTTCTCCGATTATCGAGAACCGGGCGGTGAGGGGAACTGTACCGTTGGACGGATCAGCCTTCCAGTCAACGAAGGTCATCGGATCTTTAACGGTGATAAAGTTCTCCTTACTCACCTCTCCGGAGATCTGGCCGACGTAGTACTTCATCTTCACCCAGTAGGAACCCTGGCGCTGGTAGCAGTGGACCGGATTGCGCGACATGGACGTGCTTCCGTCACCAAAATCCCAGAAATACTCCCCGAGCGGGCCGTCGACCGTGAATTTCACACAGAGAGGAGGATATCCTTCAATCGGGGAGGCGGTGAAATCAACGGTCCATTCTGCTGACACAGAACTATTCCCACTGATTTCCGGTTGAGAGAGAAGATCAGCAGAGGGAAGTTCATCAGCAGCCGGATACCCGGTCAGACAGGAGAGGATGAGAAGGGTCAGCGTGATGATCCAGCAGCCATGACGGGGGAAATATGAAGAACCGGACATATGCTCCCGATTATGTATGAAAACCTGGGAGGAAAAAGGTGCAGGTTAGAGAAAGAGTATTCCAATTCCGAAAGATCGATCAGAACCAGTCATCCAGGGTCTGTTGTTTTCCTTTTCCGGTTATTTTCGTGAGGACCGGAGAGATTCGTTCTTCAGAAAATCCATACCGGCCGCAGAGGAAAGAGAGCACCTTGTCATAATCCGGACGGTTCCATGTTAGTGTGTTGCCGGTCTGTACCGGAGGATGCATGAAAAATTCACGAACCGGGCCTGGATCAAAATCAGGCATCTTTGCAGCCACAACCTCTTCAAAATCACCGGAAAGGACCTTTTTAAGGGCTGTCTTCGCTCCAACGCCCTGAGCTCCCTCGTTAAAATCAGTCCCCACCAGGATCGCAACATCGATGAGTTGTTCACGGGTCAGCTGCAGACCGGATAGCACCTCATCAAGGCGGATGATCTCAGGCTGCACCGTGATCATCCTCCCATGAAGCCGTCTTTTTCCTGAAACCGTCAGATTCCGGACCAGAAGAGGAGCTCCAAAGAGCAGGGTGTCATAATCCTGTGAAGCAACATACCTGACCTCGCCGGCACGGGTCATCCCGGAAGCCTGCGCCTCCCCTTCTGAGGGTGCCTGGATCACCGGGATTCCAAGCAGGCCAAGCAGTTCACGTGATGAGCTGATGATGGCATCATCAAGACGGGTGGATGCCATCGCATGTCTGAAGGCTCCTGCAATATCACCTTCCCGCTTTGCCTGCTCCCATTTCTCCCGGGAATCGTCGCGGACAGCACGCCGCTCACTGATGGTCCGGGTTTTCAGATCAGGGGGTTGGCCGTCAAATACCCATACCGGCTGGATTCCCTGCTCAAGGAAGTTGCTGGTCCGAAAGAAGATGCCGGAGAGATGCGATGTGACCCGCCCTTCCCGATCCATCAGGGGGGTTCCGTCAGGTTGCCTGATAATGGAGAGAAACTGGTACAGGGCATTATAGGCATCAACCGCAGCGGTTCCTTTCAGATCGCCGGGCTGTGCAGGATGTTTATAGGGAGTGAGGATATCTCGTAACGCGACGCCCATGAGGGATCACCGGTATATTCTTCGACGCAGTTCGGCATTCAAATCCCTGATCTCCTGTACGGTATCATCATACCGTCGTGTCATCCGTCCTCCCTGATCCTCCACATCCCGACGGATCTGCCGGTGACCGGACCGGATAGTCCCTTCCAGATCCTGGATCTTCATCTCCTGAAACCAGAGGAGTGTGAGGATGGGAAGAAAGATCAGAAGCATTCCGACGAGAGCTGACGGAGGGAGAGAGAAAGCCAGACAAACAAGTGCCGAACCGACACAGATGGCACTCGTCAGGACAAGCCCCCAGACCATTGAACGTAAATCCATGTCTTCAGATACCCCGCTGAATCGAAAGGTACGATACGTTACGTATTGTGATGATCACGTAAATGTGCAGCGTTCAATCATCAGGCAATGCTCCCCGGATCGTACTCTAATCGTATCCTCCCGGGTTCTCCAATATCCGGCCAGCATGAACCGTTGTCCAGGGAAAGAGTCAGGAATAAAAGAGCCTGCCTTCTTCCTATTATAAACAGGTTCAGATAGTACCCGGTCAAACCAGTGTACTCGTACATTATGGATGAGAAGAAAGGGATCCGGGAACTGCTTGCACTGGTTGCAATGCCTCTGATGCTGCTGATTGTGGAATGCGGAGCAGTAATTCTGGCAACACCCATGATCCAGTCAGGATATGCCGTTTTTGAAGATCCGTCTTCTCTGGAAAATCCTATCTGGTTTATTGCAATGCTCCTGGGATTTACCATTCTCCTGCTGATCCTGTTAAAATACCATTTCAGACGGGTATTACAGGGGGTAATCTGGGCATCCCTCTTCTTATCGTTTATCTATGTCTTCTCAGGTCTTCTGACCCTTGCCGGGGCTGATCTTCTCATCACCTCAGCGGGAGGGGTGGGACTTGCAATTCTTGCAACCATTCTCCTCATCCGCTATCCCGAATGGTATGTGGTGGATATCCTGGGAGTCCTCCTGGCTGCAGGAATAGCATCCATATTTGGAATCTCCTTAGAGCCGGTTCCGGTCATCATTCTCCTGGTTCTCCTGGCAGTGTATGATGCAATCTCTGTATACCGGACAAAACATATGCTGACTCTTGCAGAAGGAGTGATCGAGAACCGCATGCCCATCATGGTAGTGGTTCCGAAAAGGGAGGGATACTCCTTTATCAGGGATGGCATCGGAGGGAAGATCGGGGAAGAGGAACCGGCATCTTCTGACCACCCTGCATCCCCTGCCGGTGGGGAGAAGAAGAGAGAGCGTGCTGCCTACCTGATGGGTCTCGGGGATCTGATCATGCCTGCGATCCTTGTCGTTTCAGGGGCAGTCTTCCTCCCGGGCTCCGGAATTGGATTGTTCTCCATCCCTGCCCTCACCGCAATAGGAGGATCCCTTTGCGGCATGGCAGTCCTGCTATTCTTTGTCTCATCCGGACGGGCCCATGCCGGGCTCCCGCCACTTAATGGAGGGACGATCATAGGTTTCCTTGTCGGATGGATCCTCGTCGGGATCTGAAAGACCCTGACGACCCGGATGATGGGCAGCTCCCTGTGCTGGCTTGTTGGCAAGCAGAAGGGCAAGAACCTCATCAACCCCTTCGCCACTAGCTGTTGACATGGAAGGATACCCCTCCAGGGTCTTAACATCCGCCTTATTCACCACGACCAGAACGGGGACGCTGACCAGTTCTCTGATCTCATCAAGCAGGCGCATCTGGTCATCAAGGGGAAATCCACAGTACGCACTTGGATCAAGAATATACAGGAGAATATCAGCAGTATTAATGATTGCAGATATTGCCTGTTTTTCGATGGTGTTCCGCTCTTCAGCAGGCCGGTCAAGGAGACCGGGAGTATCAATCATCTGGATCTTCTCCCGTTTCACATACCGGTGACCGATGATAACCCCCTTGGTGGTGAACGGGTATGATGCGATCTCGGGTTCTGCAGAAGATACACGTCTTATGAAGGATGATTTGCCGACATTCGGAAAACCGGCGACGACGATGGTAAACACATCATCGATCACCGGCAGTTTCCGCATCACGTTTCTCACCTCATTGAGGAAGATGAGCTGGTCATCAATCTGGTGAACGACCGATGCAAGTCGTGCTACCGCTTTCCTGCGTGATGCTGTCGCATCCTCCTCACGGGAGAACCTGACATCCTTCGCCAGCCCTCCCCGGTGATCCTTTGCCCACCGTGCAGCCCATCCGACGGCTCCGAGGGCTTTGCGCAGCCGGTCTATTCCCCAGAGCACCTCGAAGAGGTCCTGATAGAACCGGGGAAGGTTATCCATCTCCGGAAAAGACTGGATGACAGTGACCAGCTTGTCATGAACAGAAAGGTATGCAGCACGGACAAACTCTTCAGATGCACGTTTTTTCTGCGTCTTTTCGCGCATCTTTGCTGCTGCCCTTCGAAGGGCCCGGTCCAGAACCTCGTCTGCGGTTGGAACGGTTGGTATTTTTTCAAAATTCATAATGCCTGACACAGGCATTCCAGGTGCCTGGTTCGTGTGGAATAGATGGGGGGGCTGAAGGGATATTATTTTACAATATCCGGACCGGTTTGCCTGCAGGATTCAGCTGTACATCCCTCCCCGGGTTGATGAGTGATCCTACGATCTTCAGCGCCCATCCCTGGTATCCTATTATGCCAGGGAGGGAAACAGTATTGTATGATCAGGAATGCCGGGCTTCTTATTATAGTACTCCTCCCGGCCTTCTGTTACCCGGTGACTGCCAGTCAGCTCTATGACTCTTTTCACCATCCCGAACTCCTCTCCATTTCATGGGAAGATGATGGGAACCACAGCAGGGACAGGGTTTCAGAGTTGAATGCCAGGGGGATCCGGCATGATGAGAACGGAGAGTTCATAGAGGCATTACAGGCATATCAGGAGGCAGTTTCTATTGATTCCGGTTCTGCAGCAGTATGGAGCAATATGGGGGTGACTCTTCGGAAGATGGAACGGTATGAAGAGGCAGTTGATGCATTTGACAGGGCGATCAGTATCGAGCTGGATGAGGCGATCATCTGGAACGGGAGGGGAGTGGCTCTGTCCGGTCTTGGGGATAATTCTGAAGAACTGATCTCGTATTCCCGTGCAGTTGAACTGGATCCCGGTTTCTCCTGGGCATGGAGCAACCTCGGTGCTGTCCTGAACCGGATGGGGAGATCAGAGGAAGCAATCAGGGCCTGTCTGAATGCGACTTCAATAGATCCCCACTTTCCTGCAGCATGGTACAACCTGGGGAATGCATACGGTAATGCGGGGAAGTATCATGAAGCAATTATTGCGTATCAGACGGCTTTGGAGGTCGATCCCACGCTCATCCAGGCATCAATCATGATTCAAAAAACCTCATCCCTGATAATGCAGAACCGGACTGCAGACTCCCGGATATCATGTGAAAACTGAATGGAGGGTTACACCAGGCCGCATATCCCTCCACCGTACACCAAACGGAATGATATCCCGCACCTGGAGGGAGGAGACATCTACCTGCTGGTGATCTGCCATCCAGCGAACCACAGGCACCCTGTCTGTCAGCAGCAGTCGGACAGCACCGGTCTGATCGTTTCGAAACATCATGATTTATCATGATCATAC
>CAZXRT010000037.1:0-1819 GCA_964642535.1 uncultured Methanospirillum sp. | reverse complement strand
GTCGGACAGCACCGGTCTGATCGTTTCGAAACATCATGATTTATCATGATCATACACTCAATAACCTCAGATAGAAGGTATCCCCCTCTTCATCGAAGAACTGTTCAGCAGCAGAGAATTGCATGATCAATACACCAGTGAGTGAGTAACCCATGGATCTATCCCTCATCCAGAATGATATCCTCATCACCCTCATCAGCCTCTATGAGAAGAAGTCAATCCCGATCAAAGGTGAGGAGATCGCTGAAATCATCAGGAGAAACCCGGGGACGGTAAGGAACCAGATGCAGGCACTCAAGGCGATCGGCCTTGTTGACGGGATTCCAGGTCCGAAAGGCGGGTATCATCCGACTGCTACCGCATACAAGGAGCTGAACCTCAAGCGGGATGGCGAGATGTACGAGGTGAAGATCTCCCGTGATGCCGAGGTAATTCCCGGGGTAAAGGTCTCAGAGATCATTTTTACCACCCTCTCCCATGCAGATATCTGTCATGCCCAGATCAGGATCATCGGGAGTGTCAAACTCTTTAATATCGGCGATGTTATCACCATCGGACCAACCCCGATGAACAAGCTCATGATCAAGGGGGAAATATTCGGAAAGGACGAGAACGAACCGGCCCTGATCATATCGATCCTCGAGATGGTGTCACTGCCAAAGAAACCGATCAGTACCTACATGACCTCTCCTATCAAGATGCTCTCCACAAAATCCACCCTGATGGACGCCATTCACCTCTTCAATAAATACCGGATTCATGGTGCTCCCGTGATGGAAGGGGGATTTCTCCAGGGGATCGTCACCATGACAGACATCCTGATTGCTATCGAAGAGAAAAAGAGCCTTGAGTCTCCGGTCAGCGAGGTCATGACCGAGGAAGTGGTCCAGTCAGACTCATCTGTGCAGCTCTACGAGGTCATCCGCAAGTTTAAGGAGAAGCAGATCGGCAGGCTTGTGGTGGTGGAGGAGGGAAAGCCAGTGGGAATTCTCACCCAGTCCGACATTTTCAGGGTCATCCCATCACATTAATCTTTTTTCTGACGGATTCAGGGGACCGCATACCCGGAATTTTTTCCCACCATCGAACTGATTCTCACATCTATGACCAGCACCTGATCCAGGGATGCGGGGGAAAAGACCGGGAGTGGCCCGGATATGAATTTTGTCGCAAATATCCGGAGAAGTCGTGCTTTCTCCTCCGAATCTTCAACGCAGCGGGCAGACCCGGTCCCGCAGACACTCCGAAATCTCATACTGTATCCGCAGGGTGCATCGCTTGCGATGAGGTCAACTCCCACCTCTGCTGAGAATGAGACCTTCGGATTCTGTCTGATGATCCGAATCTTCTCCCCGTCAGGTGCTGAATGAAGGATCAGATGACCATCCTGAAACGCAAAATTCATCGGAACCAGGTAGGGAGTATCTCCGTCACTACATGCAAGGTGGCAGTATTGAGCCTCAAAAAGGACGGATTGTATCCAGAGCGGATCCCGGATCTCTTTGTCTGAACGCTGCATATTCGGGCGACTATTCCTTGTTCTTCTCGATAACTGCCATGATTCCGGCACTGATGGCGGCGATCTTGCGATCATTGCGCAGCGGAATCGCAAGCTGGGTCATCCGGGTCTCATCTTCCTGGATATACCGTTTGAGTGTCCGGGCGATATGGTCTTCCTGGAGGAAATGGGTATGAGTATTCCCTGAAATAAATTCGGCATTGTGCATGATGGCATGATGGAGAGGAAGGGTCGTCTTGACACCGAGAACGACATATTCAAAAATTGCACGCCTCATCCGGGAGATTGCATACTCCCGGC
>CAZXRT010000036.1:0-11020 GCA_964642535.1 uncultured Methanospirillum sp. | reverse complement strand
TGAAATGGCTGGGTGGGCTGAATCTGCAGATACTGTATTTACCAATGGAATTGTCTTCAATCCCTACACCTGTGAATGGATACAAGAGGATTTTGCCGTCCGGGACGGTCGGGTTATCGGCACCGGTCCGGGCTACCGGGGAAGAGAGGAGATTGATCTCAGGTCATCGCCGGTTGTTCCGGGATTCATCGATGCACATGTTCATGTGGAGAGTTCGCTGCTGACCCCGTATGAGTATGGAAGACTGGTTATGGAACACGGGACCACCACGGTCATCGCCGATCCCCACGAGATCGCCAATGTCTGCGGAAGGGCAGGGATTGAGTATATGCTCCGGGCACATGAGCAGATCCCCCTCGATCTGATGATTATGCTCCCCTCCTGTGTCCCTGCCACACCCATCGATGAATGCATGGAAGTACTCACTGCAGATCTCCTCCGCCCGTTTATCGGCAGAGAAGGGGTTCTTGGCCTAGGAGAGATGATGAACGTGCCGGGAGTACTTGGGAGAGATCCGGCCGTGATGGAGAAGATCGGGCTTTCAGGAGTCAGGGATGGGCATGCCCCTCTTCTGGGAGGAGCCGGCCTTGATGCATATATCGCAGCCGGTCTTGAGAGCGATCATGAATCTGCCCACTATGAGGAAGGGCGGGAAAAACTCCGGAAAGGAATGTATCTCTTTATCAGAGAGGGATCGACGGAACGCAACCTGAAGACCCTGATCCCCCTGGTAAAGGGCTGTTCTGTGTCACGATGCTGTTTCTGTACCGATGACCGGCATGCAGATATGCTCGTTGAATCCGGCCATATTGATGACTGCATCCGGAAAGCAATTGCTGAAGGATGTGAACCGGAATTCGCATTCAGGATGGCCTCCCTCACGGCGGCTGACCGGTTCGGCCTGCACGACCGGGGAGCCCTCAGCCCGGGAAGACTGGCAGATTTCTGCATCCTTGAGGATATCACCAGCTGCAGAGTAACAAAAACGTATAAACGGGGAAGGATACCCAGTTCTACGGATTTCAAGCCAGCAACATCTTCTATTCCGTCACACGGCCCATTTTATGCAGGAATGCCTTCCCCCGAAGAGATCAGGATTGCCGGGGAAGGCCATGCCCGGGTGGTCCAAATCCAGGAGGGACAGATAGGAACCAGAAAAGTTCTGATTCCGGTATCTGGAGAGAAGATTCCCGATACCACACGTGATATCCTTAAACTGGTTGTGATATCCCGTTATACTCCGCGACTGTTTTCAACCGGCCTTGTTCAGGGGCTTGGACTGAAGCGGGGTGCGATTGCATCAAGTGTTTCTCATGACTCGCATAACGTGATCGCAGCGGGAACTGATGATACTGATATCATCGCAGCGATCAGAACCGTGGTGCAGCATCAAGGAGCCATGGTCATCTGTGATGGTGACCGGCAGGCCTGCCTTCCTCTTCCGGTTGGAGGACTGATGTCAGATCTCTCCTATGAAGAGGTGAAAGAAGACCTGGATGAACTGCACCGGATTGCTGCGGATTGTGAATCAATCCGGGACCCGTTTATGTACCTCTCATTCCTGGCTCTTTCTGTCATCCCTGAGATCCGGGTTACCATGAGGGGAGTCTTTGATGTGGATGCCTTTGCATATGTTCCCCTGTTCTCCGGGGAAGGCCAGGGATCTTCAGAATAATCTTTCTTTTCATTTTTATGATTCCGGACAGTATCGCCGGATGCAGGCATGCTGCCCGGGTAGCTGCCCAATTTTGATCTCCAATCGATACATTTAATATCCCTCCCCAATCATGTTCAATACCGGGATATCTGGATCAGTTCAGGGAGGATTTCAATGAAATATCATGTCGAACGGTATCTCATCCTTATCATTCTGATCCTGGTATGTGGCTACCTGCTCTATCAGGCAAACGTCGAAATTGAGATGAAGACGATTGACCAGGTCAATAATGAGCAGATCGTGCATGCCCGCCAGGCAGAATATAACCTGAACCTGGTGTTTGATAACTACAATAATACCCTGTTTTTTCTGACCGGCAGAGGAGATATCATCTCTCTTGATGATGATGGGAAAGAACTGATGAGGGAGTATTATCGGACTCATCAGGCAGATATTTCATCGATTACCTGGATTAACAACCAGGGCATCGTTGAATATTCGTATCCAAATGAAAGCGTTACCGGCGCTGATATCTCCAGCCAGACTCATGTCGCAGAAATTCTCCAGACTCATGAAAAAGTAATCAGTGATGTTTTTACTGCAATCCAGGGCTACCGGTCAGTGGCATTCCATGTTCCGCTTTTTTCCGGCGGGCAGTACGAAGGAAGTCTCGGGATTTTAATTCCGTTCGATACTCTCGCGAGGAAATCACTGGAGCGGGTTTCGGTGATGGATACGGGATATGCATACGCAGTAAGCAGCGGAGGAACCATCCTCTACTCACCTCATCCTAACCAGACCGGCAGATCCGTGCAGGAGATCTTTGCCGGATATCCATCAGTACTCTCATTTATCAGCGAGGCCCAGAAGCGTGAAGAAGGAAGAGGCATGTACTGGTACTCTCCTCCAGAAAATACCGGCTCTCCGGTTCCATATCACGCAGTGTACAAACGGATTGATATCGGTGATCAGACATGGCATGTCATTATCGCAACCCCGGAAGCGGAAATATTCAGACCGCTTCAAACCTTTACCCGCAATATCGCCATTGTGTCAGCATTTGTCCTTATTACTCTCCTTTTCCTGGCATATCTCTCTGTAAAAGCATTCACCATCGTTCGTGAGGAAGAGAAACGAAGAGTCATCGAATCTGCCCTTCGTGAGAGCGAGAAGAACTACCGGCTTATCTTTGAATCGATCCAGGACGTCTTTTACCGAACCGACAGAGAGGGAAACCTTGTAATGATGAGCCCTTCAGGGTTGTCACTCTTTGGATACGATTCCCTGGATGAGATCATCGGTGTGAATGTGGCAACCACCTTCTATCACAATCCTGAAGACCGGGAAAATCTTGTAGAACTGCTCCAGAAAGACGGGGCGGTGCGAAACTACGAGATTACGTTCAGAAAAAAGAATGGCGGGATTCTGTATGGTCAGACCAGCAGCCATCTCTATTATGACGATGAGGACCGGTACATGGGAATTGAAGGGATCATCCATGATATTACCAACGAGAAGATGACCGGTGCTGCGTTGCAACAGGCGTTAAAGAAACTCAATCTTCTCAATTCAGTCACGTTCAATGACATTCAGAGCAGCCTCTTTTGTCTGAGCGGGTACCTTGAGCTGGGCAGGTCTTTGATCACCGATGAGAGACAGAAGGAGACGATCGAAAAAGAAGAACAGATAACCCGTGGAATCATGGATTCACTCAACTTTGCCCGTGACTATCAGGGACTTGGGGTGAAACCCCCGGCATGGCAGAACGTCGGGCAGACTTTCCTCTACGGAATCTCCCATTCTGATCTCTGCGCCTGTTCCCGGACCATGGATATTGCCGGAATTGAGATATTTGCCGATCCCCTTCTTGAAAAAGTCTTCTTTATCCTTGCAGACAACGTAACCCGGCACGGAATGAATGCGACCGGGATCCGGGTTGTTCACCAGATCACAGACAACGGACTCCTTCTCATCTTTGAAGATAACGGAGTCGGGATACCTGCCGGAGAGAAGGAGAGAATATTTGAGAGAGGGTTTGGCCCTCAAAAGGGGAAAGGGCTCTTTCTGGCCAGAGAAATATTAGGCATTACCGGCATTTCCATCCAGGAGACCGGCACTGCCGGAACAGGAGCCCGGTTTGAGATCCTGGTTCCCCCCGGCTCATACCGCATCTCTGACACTCCGGGAAGATCACCCGGCCCATAACCGGACAGGAAGAAATCCATGGCAGTCCCAGGTAATCCGGATATCAGGGAGAGGACGATACAACGGTTGTCCGATTCTTCCATCCCTTTCTCCGGCCCCTCACTGGATAACTGCCGGAGGCGGTTATCCGATCCCTTCAAGGGTACATTGTCCGGAGCGTGCAGAGACAGAGCTCCGGCTCTCTGCCCCGGGGGTCAGGATCTCCTCAACATAGATCATCTTGTGGGCATACGGTTCAAATGAACTCAGCCATTCATCATACCTCGTTGCAATCATGAATACCGTTGCCCGTTCAGAGACTTTTTTTCTGCAGAGCATCCCAACCGGCCTTATCAGATCGGCATCGGTATGATAGAGGGCCCGGTCATGTTCAAGGATGATGAGTGGTTCGGTCGCCTCCTGCAGCCGGGTGAAGAGTCCGGGTCCGTCTGATACCACTTCACTCTTCCACTGGCTCCGGTTTTTCCTGATCCTGGGAGTTATCACAGGGAAGACGCTGGTCAGTGAAAGTATGAATCCCCGTTCCCTGCTGATATATTCTGTGAGGCCTTGTGCAAGAAGATGGGTGGGAGCGATAAAAATGGAGAAGGTTCCTTTGCAGAACGATAGCCGGGGAGTGAGAAAGGATGCCATGATGTATGATCTTCCTGCATCAGGGTATCTAAAGGTGTGGGAAACAGGGTGAAAGTGAACAGAGGAACCTTACGATCCTGCAGAGTGGGAAGCATTCAGGGAAAAGAGGTGAATCTGTCACGAAACAACTTTCAGCAGATCCCAAACAACCCTCACCCGGACCCCTCTGGTGGCAGTGAGGAACTTTCATCTCCCCCTCCGTTTTCCTGGCGTTTTATATAATCAGCGATGATTACCGAGAATGCTGCCATCCCAACCGCATTTGCGGTGATCATCGGGACTGCCAGGGAACTGACGATCTCAAGTCCCACACTGACCGGCCTGACAAAAGCGAGGATCAGCAGCATGTGAAGGCACTCCACTCCAACGGCAAGGAGTACGGCGGTTTGTACCCCACAGAACCGGCGGTGGTATTTCAAATTCACGATCCCACCCAGCAGACCGGCAAGAATCGTGGCCGCTGTACAGGGAATTGCAGTGATGCTACCGAGAGAATACCGGTGTAATCCACCGATCAGCCCGGCACCAAGTCCTGCATAGGGTCCGGCAATAAGGCCGGCGATCATCGGACCGAGATCCCTGATATTTATCTTTGCACCTAGGACTTCAAATCCGGAGTAACTTCCAAAAACTGCAAGAAGACCAAAGAAAATGGCAAAAGCCAGGATCTGTTTCCCGGTAGGCTGCATCGTGAGTGCCTGGCGAAAAACCGGGATTGCAGTCACAACCTGGGCTGCCACAACGATAACACAGACCATCTGGATAAGTGTCACCAGAATCTCTACAGAATAGCCCATTATATCTCCAGATATACCTCTGGTTTTTCATCGGGTATATCTCTTGCCATCTCGGGTAAAAACCCGGGAGACAGGTGAAATAACAAGGAAAGGCCTCCCATCCCATGGACCATGGCAATCACTGCCAGGTGTTTTTACATTCTATCATACCTTGGGTATCATTGTACATGATACCATCCGAAAAAGATGGTGTTGATGAAACGCACTTATAGTGAGGGAACGCTCACCTCTGTACTGCTGATGATTCTCTGGATCGTATCGCTGTATTTTACTACTGCATCAGAGTCAGCATATTCACTGATCCACCGGATCGAATGATTGGTATCAAATAATTCAGTGTAATTGACAATGGTTCCATCCAACGTGATCCCGATAGCGGTCACCTGCCTCTCCCCGGGAGTCATATTACCCCTTTCTACCACATGCAGATCTGTCATGGTTTCTTCTGCACGTTGTATGAGATCAGAATCTGACACGGGAACTATCAGCGGGTCCAGAGAGTTATACGAGATCACCAGAACCGCATCACTTCTTTCAGATCTGATCCAGATCTTCGTCTCTCCGGCCGGATCCCAGGCCCAGTACGGAGGCATTTCAAATGAAATACCAGCATCAGAACTGACATTCACCCAGTTCGAGGTGTCAGTTGCGATCACCGGATGAGAGCAGAGAAGAATGACAAGTATCAGACAGCAGAGCAACTTCATAATGGCATGTTCTCTGAAGGCCATAAATAGATAATCCTTTCTCTTGGCGGAGGATGCAGGATCCGATGATTGAAATAGCACCAGGGAAGACCATGAGAAATTCACACCGATCTTTTCGGTATTAATATGCAATCTGGCAGCAATTCAGAGGGCTTCCCTGTGGTTTTTCATGGATCACCCTCACTCCTTAGCCGGATCCCGGCGAAAAGCCCCTCCGGGAACCATCAGTTCAAACCGGGCACCCTGACCATATACTCCCCTTTCTCTGATGGTGATATCAGTCAGCAGAAGGATCTCCCTGACAAGGAACATGCCAAGCCCGGTATTCTTTCCAAATCCCCTCTCAAAGATCTGTTCCTTCTCGTTTTCAGGAATCCCTGTCCCGTTATCTTCCCATACAACAATCAGGTGTGTATCTGATTCATATGCAAAGACCCGGATATCAGTCACATGCCCGCCGTGCCGGAGAGAATTGTCAAGAAGATCGAAGAACACCTTCTCGAGCATGGGGTCAGCATATACATAGACACCAGGTACATTTGGGGTCAGCCTGACCGATTCTGGAAGAGAACTCATCGGCATGACATCCTGGAGGGCCAGCCACTGCGGTTCCTGTGAACCGATCTGATCATACACCCGGGTAAACTCAATATGAGAGCGGATCTCGTGCAGGGCTTCTTTCATCTTCCCGATATAGTCAGGAAGATGCGGATCGGCAGGGTCCATCTCTGCAAGGGTGAGATACCCGTTAATAAGCGTGGTCTTGTTCAGGATATCATGCCTTGTGATTCCGGTAAGGAGATTGAGCTGCCGGTTCGCCCGCCGGATCACCTCTTGTACATTTTTCCGTTCCGTAATGTCATGGCTAATCCCCAGCACCCGGATAAGATCTCCTTCATTATCGTAAATCGGAGAAAAACTCTGGGAGTGCCAGAGCCATGTTCCATCCCGGTGTCGCAGCCGGTACTCTAATCCGCTCCTGTTTTTCCCAAGTGTCAGTGACTGGATGAAATAGTCATGGACCAGGTTCTGATCATCAGGATGAACAAAGAATAATGAAGATTTTCCAATAAAATCAGGAATTTCATACCCCAGCTGCACACAGACCCGGGGGGAAACATACGAGATTATCCCGTCCGGGTTCAGAGAGTAGACCAGTTCATTTGCACTCTCCACAAAAGAGCGGAATTTTTCTTCGCTCTCCCGTAATGCCTCCTCAGCCTTCTTTCGGGTGTTGATATCCCGGGTAACGCCAACGATACCGGTAAACGTGCCTGCTGAATCAAAGACCATGGTCATCAGGATCTCTGTCCAGACAATAGAACCGTTTTTACATCTGAATTCCAGTTCCATGACCATTTTTTCAGGAATTCTCCTTCCCGCCCGGATCGTCTCCATCCACTCACCGGACGCCTCACGGACCCGTGCATATGAATCCGGAGTGAGAAAATCCTGAAACGGACGATGTAATGACTCTTCAGAAGAATATCCGGTAAGATTCAGGATAGACGGAGATATATAGGTAAATCGCAGATCCCGATCTGTTGTCCAGATAACATCATGGACATTGTCTGCAAGCAGACGGTATTGAGCCTCGCTTCTGATAAGGAGTTCTTCAGCTTCTTTCTCCCGGGTGATATCCTGGTCCACCCCACAATACCCGGTAAAGTGCCCGTCATCATCATAGACAGGAGTTCCACTCGTCCGGAGGAGAATCCGACTACCGTCTTTGTGCAGGTTCGGGTTTATAATGTTCTGAAACGGTTTTTGTGTACCAAATGCTTTCATTGATGATGCTTTCAGTTCATCACGGCCTGAAGGATCGAAGAGATCGTAGAAATGAACCTTTCCCACCAGCTCATCGGGTGTATATCCCATCACCTGTCCGACCGCCGGACTGCAGTATGTGTATACCCCTTCCGGGTTGATCTCCCAGACCCAAGAGCCGGCATTCATGGTGACCGCGTGGAATCGCTGTTCACTTCTTCTCAGTTCACGCTCGGCATTTTTCCTCCCGGTGATATCAGTGACGATTCCTTCAAGAGCCACCGGTTCTCCGTCGGGGCCGGCTACGAGGACGTTCCGCTGGTTCACCCATTTGATCGTCCCCTGCCGATCGATGATCTGGAACTCGTACGTGTGAGGAACTTTCTTTTTCAGCAGATCTTCCCACCTTTGCAGGAAATACTCATGCCATGACGGATGGATAATCCGCGGGAATAAACCGGGATCCCGGTAGAACTCTTCCGGGGAATATCCGCATAACGTCAGGCATGCAGGGCTGATGTATTCATACCTGCCATCAGGAATCGAGATCCGGAACAGCAGGTCCGGGGCATGGTCGGCAAAACGAGAGAACCGCTCTTCACTCTCCCGGATTGCCTCTTCTCTCTCTATCCTCCCGGTAATATCAGTAAGGAAAACCGTAAGGCCGATGACCGTCTTCTTCTCATCCCATATCGGAGCGTATATGTCTTCATACCATCGCCGCTCACGGGCGGTATCACCATACATCTCGGTTATCGTAAATGATTCTCCGGAAAGGGTACGCTCAAAATGAATCCTGGCCTTTTCCCTGTCTTCAGAATCAGTGATATATGTGAGCATGGATATACCAGGGGCGATATCTGCTCCCCAGATCTCCTTCATGGTTCTGCGGTGGTTCTCGTTGAAAGCAAGATACCGGAACTCCCGGTCGAGAGCGAATATCACCACACCGGCAGGACTTTCCACCACGGATCTGAGGATTGCAACTGACTGTTTCACCTCCTCATTCCTCTCTGAACTCCGGGTGATATCCTGAATCGTGCTGACCAGATACTCTCTGCCACTAACGACCATGATTCCGGCTGATACCGAGGCTTTAAAAGTCTCTCCGTTCTTTCTCCGCTCCTTGAGCTCAAATTGACTGATCCGCCCGTCTGTTCGTATCTGCCGGATGAACATGTCCCGATCCTCAGGGTTTATCCAGATCCCAAGGTCAAGGGCACTCCTCCCAATCAACTCCCCGGGGAGATACCCAAATACCGAAGTTGCCGCTTCATTAATCTCAACGATCTTCCCGGTCTCCATATCGCTTATCACGATGGCATCCGGACTTGAAAGAAAAGCGATCCTGTACTTTTCAAGGCCAGACCGGAGTAAATCCTGATCTTTTGATCTCCCCACCGCCTGCCTTATCCGAAAGGCCAGCTCTGCAGACAGGACCCGTGAATCCTCACCATGATACAGGCAGAAGTCGGCTCCTGAACGTATGACCTCAGGGATAGTCTCTTCCGTTTCCGGCCGTGCAAAATATATAAATGGGATATTTCCAGCCTGTTGCCGGACCTTTCTGAGAAACGAGATTCCATCCATATCCAAAAGCTGACAGGCGGAGACGATGACAGCAGATCCAGGGATGATATCTCCTGTTAGTGCCTCATCCGCTGATCCACGGGACGTGATCCTGAATTCACCATCAAGTTCAGGAGAGGATGCGACTTTCATGAGGAGGGAATCTTTACCATGAACAAAAAGTACTGCGATCCTCTCTCCTTCGCCAGTCACGGGTTTTTCTTTTGGATTGCCGGGGCCAGGATCAGTCATAATTCCTTTCTCGTATACCAGGAATCAGAAAATGCAGGCATCTTTGCAATCTCACAAGATGCCGAGTAGTATTTCTCCTCGTGTACATGCCCCACCTTCATGGTTCCTGACGCCCTCCCATGAACCATTGTAAAGAGTCCTGAAACAAACCGAAAAGGGCAGGCCAGTGTTTCCGGAATCTTTCAACCCCTGAGCGCTATTGAATGTTTCAGGGGATACAGAATTGAGAAAATTCCCCATCATACCCCTCAACTTCTCGGGATCTCCGTATGTAGTGATTTCCGTCGGGATCGGTAATAATCATTTGTATGAGAAAAAAACGGATCCTGCTCATCACTTCACTTTCAGGGGAGGGAAAGGAGGTGAATAATGCGAATACCAGAGTCGTATTCTGAAAGACGGGAAATCTACCGCTACCGGATCAGATCAATCATACTGAAATGAATCTGAAGAACAGGTCAGGACTGCCGTTCATCGCTGACGTTGCGGTAACCCGGATATCCATCAGATCACAGCCATGTCTGCTCATTGCGGTTCATGATATTGACGAGATATCACGAGCACACCGTGCCATCGCAGAGATAAACCGAAAACTCCGGCTTCTCTCCAGTATCACCAGGCATGATATCCTGAACCGGATCATGGTGACCTCCTATTACAGCGAGATCATCCGTGATAAGCTTCCCCAGGGAGAGATGCAGAAGTGGTTTGAAGCGATTAACCGGGCATCATCAGAGATACAGGCATTAATCGAGTTCACTGGACAGTACCAGGAAATCGGATCTTGCTCACCAGTATGGCAAACCCTCTCCTCCACCCTGAGAACGCGTCAGATACAGGAACTCGCCCGGGGGATCCTCCTGATCTTCAGCCCGGACCAGTACAAGATTTATGCAGACCAGATGCATGTGAAGGTGATTTATAACCTGGTGGAGAATTCTACCAGGCATGGAACGAATCTGACCACCATCAGGATCAGGATGTATGAAGAGCAGGGAGAACTGGTGATCCGGTACGAGGATGACGGGGGAGGGCTCGCCAGCAATGAGAAGAAGAAGATCTTTGAGAAGTGATGTGGAAATTGTGTCAGTTATTCGTTTGTAAAGACCAGGGCCCCGTCTTTTTCATCGACGACGATCTCCTTCTCCCTGCTCACCTCTCCCTCAAGAATCATCTTTGAGAGTTCGTTCAGCAGGCTCTTTTGAATAACCCTCTTGATCGGCCTGGCGCCGAACTGCGGATCAAACCCAAGAGATGCGATAATACTGACAGCACGGTCAGTGACAGTGAATCTGACATCATTCTTCTCCAGCGTCTTCTGCACATATCCGAGCTGGAGCCTGACCACGGTCTGTATCTCGTCCATGGAGAGCGGCCTGAACATGATCACCTCATCAATCCGGTTGAGAAACTCAGGCCGGATCGTCTTTTTC
>CAZXRT010000035.1:0-11079 GCA_964642535.1 uncultured Methanospirillum sp. | reverse complement strand
TTTCCATTGCCATATATATGCAGATGTAGTAAACTTATCATAACGTACAAGGTCGGTACGGCGAGTACCCTCCCAATAGAGTTCACGAGCTCTCTCATCGAGTATGAAATCAGGGGTCATCTCTCCATCTGTGATATTACCATCACTATTACCAAATGCTCTCTCGCGTAGTGCATTCACATATCTTAAAGCAGTTGTACGGTCGGAACCTGTTCCACCTTTAACAACCGATTCGGCAAGCATAAGATATACATCTGCAAGACGGAACATAGGGAAGTCGGTATCTACACCACCTTCGACTGTGTTGGATGCCGCCTCACCTGCATCGGTAAGATTAGTCCATTTTTCAACGAAATAACCATTACTCTGATTGTCTATGACGTCAACACTCTGTGTCTGACCTTCAGTGAAGAACATTGCTCTTTTGTCACCCTCTTTAAATAGTGCAGGAACCTCACCACGTATTCTGAACATGCCCCATGCACTTGTCACACCATATTTATCCGGTTTCTGATAATCGGATGTATTACTTACCTCACCACAGATAATATATGTTGTACCACCCCATGTAACAGTCTTTTCTGCATCAACAGGGAGAGCATAGATTATCTCGTTAGTACGCTTATGGTTATCTGCATTGAATAGATGTGTATAATCAGCCTCAAGCGAATATCCTGATTCTATGACCTTCTTGCAATATGTTATACAGTCCGTGTAACGTTCAGTACCTGTATATACCTTAGCATTCAGATACATCTTTGCCATAAGTGCATATACAGCATCTTTTGAAGCACGACCATATTCACATTCCTGACGTGAAAGTAACTCTGCATCTATATCTTTCAACTCAGACTCAATATAATCGAAAACCTGCTGTGCTGTATAACGTGGAGGAATAAATGAACCTACAGGGTCGTTTTCAGTAACAAAAGGTATGTTTCTGAAGAAGTCCATAGCATGATAGTATGCCAATGCTCTCAAGAAACGTGCCTCAGCACGAAAATGACGTAACTCTTGTTGTTCAGACTCAGTAAATTTCTCTATTGTCGCATCTGATGAATTTCTTATAAACTCATTTGCCAATGCTATATTATAGAATATGCGGTAATACATATCAGATACCCAAGTATCATTTGCATCCCATTTCAGGAAAGTAAGATCACCTACTTTATCACCCTCAAGCCATGTAGAAGCAAGTTCGTCGGTTCCACATTCCTGAAGGTTGAAGTAGCAGCGCATATAGTCCTGTCCATTTATAGTTGTAAGGTCGGTGTTACCTCCACCCTTCTGCTGTCCGTTGATTATGAAACTTGCATAAAGTTTTGCAAGTACCTGCTTATAATTATCTACTGAGGTGTACACCTTCTCGGATGTAGTCTCAATGTGCGGCGTCTGGTTAAGATCATCTGTACACGATGTAGTAATGGTCATCGTTGCCGCAAATATAATGGTATATAATATTTTTTTCATTTCTGTAATACTTTTAAGGTTAGAATTCAAGTCCAATAGTCAATGAGTAAGTACGTGGACGAGGGTAGAATGATACATCCATTCCATTTGGTACTTCAGGATCTACACCATTGTAGTTGGTTATGCAGAATACGTTCTGTACCATAAAGCTTGCATTGATATTTACGATATTCCACAACTTTCCGAAATTATATCCCAGTGAGAGATTGTCCATCTTTAGGAAAGATGCATTCTCAACATAATAGTCGGACAGATACTGTCTGTTCTGGAAACCTGTTTCCAGGAAACTCCTGTTCATATTGTTCAACTGGTATGAATTATAGCTCACTGTACTCCAGGCACCAGTATTCATAGCCATACCGTTGTATACATAATTGCCTGTATTTGCACGAAAACTCATTCCAAGAGTCATCTTCTTGTATCTAAGTGATGTGCTAAGGCCAAATATCATGTCGGGTGCTGGAGAATGATATCTATAGAGATCGGATGAGTTGATTACACCGTCTTTATTAAGATCAGCATAGGCTCCTTCAACAGGTTTTCTGCTCTTCTCATCATATAGTTGATGGTATACATAGAACATATATGGTTCGTAACCTTCTGTTAGTACCTGGAACTGATAACCATCAATATAAGGTCCTACAGATGTATTTGTTGCTACATTTCCTTTTGTAAGTGATAGGTTCTTAACCTTCATGCTCTGCCATGTCATGTTATAGCTTATATCCCAACTCCAATCCTTGGTATGAATAGGAGATACGTTAAGAGTAAACTCTATACCATGGCTGTCCACATTACCTACATTGGTAGTTATTGTCTTGTCGAATGTCGTTCCGGCAGGAGCTGGTACTGTAGCAATAAGGTCTTTTGTCTTACGAGTATAATAGTCAAAGCTACCTATAATCCTATCCTTAAGGAATCCGAAGTCGAAACCTACATTATATGATGTTGTAGTTTCCCATTTCATCAGTTTATTATAAGATTCAGGACGATAAGTGTAGTAATATTGATCACCGAACTGCATCTGTGCGCCATCTTGGCTTATTGAGTATACTGGTAAGTAGTTATAGTTGCCTATTCCATCTTGCTGTCCTGTAACACCATAGCTTGCACGGAGTTTAAGATTGCTTATAACAGGATTATCCTTAAGGAAAGCCTCTTCGCTAACTCTCCATCCCAAAGCAACAGAGGGGAATGTACCCCAACGAGTATCCGAATGGAAGCGTGATGTGCCGTCCCTACGCACTGTTGCTGTAAGCATATAACGTGAATCGAATGAGTAGTTCAGACGTCCATAGTATGAAAGAAGTGAGTGACGTTGGTCGGATGCTGCTACAGTTGACTGCACTTCACCGTTTGTATTATATACTGAGTATGCAGGAAATGTACTTTTCCAGAATTGATAATCGTAACCGGCTGTAACATCTATGCTGCTCTTTAAATAATCAATGTATTTGTTGTAGTTTAGATATGTAGTTATAAGGCGATTCTCATTTTTCTGAGGCCCATACTTATAATCACGTCCTGAGGTCGTATAGAACTGCATAGCCTCAGCTGGGATATATATATCACCCTTTCCCTCTGCATAATCGTAACCTACTGTTGCATGGAACTTCAACTCAGGGAGGAAGTGCATCTTGTAATCTACATCTGCATTACCTATTATACGTTGAACCTTACTTGTTGAGTGGTTCTGCATAAGACGGCCCAAAGGATTTATTACTGCTGCGTTGACAGGAGCACCGGTATTATCCAGAGCCTCATTGTATCCTCCAAAAAGATTATTGCCGGAATATACCGGGAGTGTAGGGTTAAATGTTGATGCTCCCCATATAGCGCCGGTATCTGCAAAACGATTATTGTTTACGGAACCTTTTACACTGAAGTTGAACTTCAGGAAGTCATTGAAGAATGAAGGAGAGAGTGATATGTTACCGCTGAATCTCTCTGCTTTATCTGTTCTTAGAAGACCACTCTGGCTGAAATAACCTAGAGATACACGCATAGGCAAATTCTTTGCAAGTTTCCCGGCTATACTAAGGTTATTGTCGGTTCCGAAAGCAGTATGATATATCTCATCATTCCAATCTACGTTATCATTTCCTATCAACGCTTTCTGAGAATCAGTTCCTCTGCTGTTTATGACATCAGCAAATTCATCGCGAGACAGCATATCGGCAAGACGTGTACGTGTCTGAAGTGAGTTGGTAGTAGTTAATGCCACTTTTATTCTATCACTGCTACCCTTCTTGGTTGTAATGATGATTACACCATTAGAAGCACGTGAACCATATATTGCAGTAGATGATGCATCCTTAAGGATGGTCATATTCTCTATATCGCTTGGGTTGATAAGACTTAAGAAGTTATTGCTGTTTCCACTTATACCTCCTGTCTCCAATGGCACTCCGTCGAGTACTATAAGCGGGTCATTGCTAGCATTCAGAGAAGCACCTCCACGTATTCTGATAGTACTTCCTGATGTAGGAGAACCACTGTTACTCATAATCTGAACACCAGAGACCTTACCATTAATAAGCTGTTCAGGAGATGAGATGGCACCACCATTAAAATCCTTGCTGCTTACATTCGATACCGATCCTGTAAGGTCACTCTTACGTGTTGTTCCATAACCTATAACGACGATATCACTAAGTACTTGTGAGTCGCTATCCAGCTGAACATTGTATGTGTTCATTTTTGTTAGCGTAATAGTTTTAGCAATATAACCAACATAGGTTACCTCAATCTCTTTAGCTGAAGCAGGGATAGATAGATTATAGTTACCATCGAAATCTGTAATTGTTCCTATGGTAGTACCTTTCACAATAACGCTTGCTCCGATTAGTGCCTCTCTATTTTCATCTGTCACCAATCCGGAAATTGTTCTCCAGCCACTGTTCTGGGAATATGCCGTCTGGACTCCTCCCAATAGCATCAGCATGAAGGTTAACAGGCATGCAAGATGCATCTTAAAATTTGTGTAATTCATAAATTTGGTATTATGGTTATAATAATTAGTTTCTATTCGAGCCATGCTCTCTCAACATTTATCAATTCACCTTTATTTGTTATCTCTAGTTTCTCTATTTTTAGAGAAGAAAAAGGAATAGATCCATTAGGTACAAAGAATTTATCAAGGAAAGTTGGGTATGGATAAGGAAGAAGAGCACTCTTAGTCTGACTCAATTTATTAAGAGATACTTTCATAAGCTTATCATCACATCTCTCTACAATAGCCTTGTATGTATACCCATCGGATGTAACAAATCCAGCCTCTATTATCATACCCTCTTTTACTGGTTTAGAAGTGGTGAAATAGAGTGTAGAAATATTCTTTAAAGCCTCTTTCCTGCCTTTAACTTGATCTATTATACTCTTATGGTAGTAGTTGCTATCGCTCTCTTCAGGTATAACGTAGTGATCAACACCATTCCAACCGGCTTTGCCACTCTTCTCAACGAGAACTATAAGATCCTTATCTGACAACAAGTCTATCTTGTAATAATCAGAAGAGATATAATCCCAATCCAAAGGAGTTCCCTCAACAGCTGCAGGAAACGTATGGCTACCACCATTACTGCATACTACGATATTATATCTGAACATATCTCCACGCAACTCATTCTGAGGTATCTCACATACATATCTGTAACCGTTAGCACGTTTCATCTTATAATATGGATTCTTGTCGTTCCAGAATGAAATCTTATCGGTATATATTATCACTGAATCAGGTGTTAATGGTCCCACTACCTCGGCTTCAACAGTGAGCTTTGAACCTTTATCAAACTGAGGATATGTAGTGTTGATGACATGGAAGTCACCGTTTCTATTCTCTTTCGGCATTACATATTCACCTAGAGTAATGTTCTTCCATTTAGTTGTAGCACTCCATCGGGTATCTGCATTTACTTTATTTGTAAGCAGATATACCCCTGGAGTGAGATTTTTGATAACCCTATTGAAAACTTCTCTTTTTATTCCATTACCATTATTTAATCCTATTATCATGAACTTATCACCTAAGTCGGGGAGGTCAATCTTCATATCCCATGCTCCCGATTTTATCTTTACCACCTCTTTTTTCAGTGAAGGCTTTTCAAATGGATCCTTCACAGTTACTGCATCCGGCATAACTTCAAGGCGCCAAACACCATATTCAAGTTTATCTATGAAGTATACTCCTTTACCTTCATACTTCACTATAGGAGAATTGCCACAACCTATTACACTTTGTAATTTCTTTACTTCCGAGGGAGCAGCTGATGTTGAGTTTGAGTAGTAGAATTTATCTTCACTATTCCAAAGGCTAAGGTCTTGATTATAGCTAACCATTGCTTTTGAGAAGATGGTATCCTGTGGATAAGCAGCGAACTTCTCCCCTCTTTTAACCTCTCTTGCTACCTCGGCAGCAATTGCCATACTAACTGCTTTATTTGGAGTATAAGCAAGGTTAAGGTAGTGAGTCTGATACTCTGTATTTGCATAGGCCATATCTATTGGGTCGTAAGCAAACTGAGTTATCCACTGAAAGCCTTTTGATCGGAATGTACGAGCTATAGCAGGATACATATATGAATAGAGTATATCTGCCGGATCGAATTCATAAACGATTCTCGCTTTATTATCAAATCCCTTTACATTAGAGAAAGGGATAGAGTACGAATCTACATAAGGTAAGAAATTGCCTTTGAGCATGTGTCCAGCAACAAGTCCGATAGGATACCATTGATATGTAGTACCCTGTATTGCTGTTTTGTAATATGCTCCAACGACATGCATATTATGACTTACATTATAGAAAACCGGTTTCTTGTTGCCTGCCTCCTTAAGTGCTGAGAGCATTTTATTGATATATCCTTCTGTCTGAGCAACATCGCCAGGATGACATGGCTCATTGTTTATCTCAAAGCCTACAACATATGGGTCATCTTTGTATGCCTCTTTAGTATAACTGTTTACATGATTTACAAGAGCTGCGATATATCTCTGCTGTGCCTCAATAGCTTCAGTAGTCTCATGTATCCTGCACTTCTCATAATCATATGTAAATGCTCCGGTATCGATATTTTTCTCGGGATATCCATTACCAAAATTTGTCTGTGCAGTGATGATAATTCGAATACCTCTCTGGTGAAGTTTCATTATAAGATAATCAAGAAGGTCCAGATGGTCATTCTCGATAAGATTCCCTTTTTCATCAGAAATCTCCACATCCCATATATGAATACGGTAAGCATTAAGTCCTAGTCGTGCAATATGGTATACATCTCTGTCAATAGCTGATTTTCTATCTACTCCTAGATAGCCCATTGCTCTATAAGCATGAGCAAATGGAAGAGTATAATTAACTCCGTAGAATGAAGCCTCTTTTTTTGAATCGCTCCATCTCATCACACCTTTGCTGTCAACGTAGACTGTAGGTACCTCTTTTGCCACAAGAGTGATAGATGATATGAGAGCAAAAAGTGTTATTAAAAATGATCTTATCATACAATTAAATTTTCAGGTTTTCAATTAAGACAAATGTATAAACCTAAAAATTTAAAGGAAAGCATATATAAGACATAAAAGGACAAAAGTCGGACATTTAGTCCATATAAGTGGTCTCACAGAGCCCTTATGATTGATATGAGCAATTTTTATCCTTTATCCATATACTGCTTAGGTGTCATCCCATATTCATTTTGGAAACATTTTGAGAAATATGAAGAGCTTGAGAAACCTACCATATACATCACCTCCGAAATCGTAAATTTTTTCTGCTCAATAAGCATCATT
The DNA here is from genome assembly GCA_964642535.1 of uncultured Methanospirillum sp. Taxonomy (GTDB): domain Archaea; phylum Halobacteriota; class Methanomicrobia; order Methanomicrobiales; family Methanospirillaceae; genus Methanospirillum. The sequence goes on along the minus strand of CAZXRT010000035.1, from coordinate 3,825 downwards.
GCCTTCTTCATCCTTATAGATTTTATATATTCCACAGGACTCTGACCTGTAAGCTGCTTTATCTTTCTATATATCTGCTTGACACTTATTGAGGAGATTTCACTCAGTGCATTTACATTGAAGTCTGAATCGGAAATATGGTCTTCAATAATCTGCGTGATTTCCATAAGGAACTTCTCATCGAACGACACTGCCTCTATCTGTTTTGGCTGAGATATAACCTCAATACGGCTCTTTGTCTGTTGAACATTCCTGCTTATAAGCAACTGTTCAACTCTTGAGGTAAGAATATCCGCTTCGAATGGTTTTGGAATGAAAGCATCAATATTCGAACGTATGCTCTCAAGTTCGGTAACCTTATCACTCTTTGCTGTCAGTAGAATGACAGGTATTGTAGATGTAGGCACATTCTTTCTTATAGCCATACACATCTCTATTCCACTCATACCAGGCATCATAAGATCGGTTATAATAATATCAGGAATAAGGCTAAGAGCCTTGCCTACTCCTTCACTACCAGAAGATGCCCTGACACACTCATATCTTGAAGAGAATAGTTCTTCAATAAAATCTAGCATCTCAATGTTGTCATCCACAATAAGGATCATTGGACGAAGACTTCTCCGCATATCATTTCCTTTTTTACTATCATCTCCTTTTATCGTTACATTATCACAAACAACAGGAATCTTTATTGTAACAAGTGTACCCTCTTTCTCTTTTGAACTCACATCAACTGTTGCTCCATGCATCTCAACATATTTCTTTACAAGATAAAGACCTATTCCTGTACCCTCTTTCTTCTCCTTAGTTATTGAAGATTGGAAGAACCTCTGAAAAATATATGGCAAATCTTTCTCAGGTATTCCCACACCGGTATCTCTCAACTTAACTGTCAGCAAAGATGATTCTACATCTAAGTTGATGGTAAATGCTATCTCTTTACCTTGAGGTGTATATTTTAAAGAGTTAGATAATATGTTATCCAATATTGACTCCCATTTGATAATGTCAATGTCAACATATAAGCTCTTTATATCACTTTCAAATGTCAAAGCGATATCTTTCTCTTTTGCCATATCCTTATACGAAGAGTAAATTTTCTCCGAGAAAGAGATTATATCTGTATGCGAAAGGATAAGAAGAGAATTCGAGTCGCTCTCTATCTTATTGAAATCAAGTACCTGATGAATCAAAGAGTTTAGTTTCATTGAGTTTCGAAGCACTCCATCAAGAACTTTTTTCTCGTGCTGATTTGTGACCTCGGATATGCGACGGCTCACTGGACCGATTATAAGGCTAAGAGGAGTTTTGAGGTCATGCGAAAGGTTAGTAAAGAATTCAATCTTATCGCGTGATTGCTGCAAAATATGTTCTTTCTCTTTACGTTCAATATGAAGACGACTACGCATCCTATAGAAATTTATAGCCCAAAAAATTAGTCCTATTGCAAAAAGAGTATATATAATCTTTGCCCAAATGGAGAGATATATAGGTGGAGTGATAGTAATATTCAATTCTTTAATATTGCCTGAAGGATTACCTTTCTCATCCAGCCTTGCAATGAAAAGTTTGTATTTGCCAGGATTAAGATGATTATAAGATATCCTATTTGAGCTTTGTGATAACTCATTCCAACTATCATCTATTTCTTCAATCTTGTATATATACTTACTGGTATGTTCTAGCGGATAGGTGAGATCGGATATATCTATCGAGAAATTATTCTGGTCGTAACTTAATTCCAACCCACTGCAATATCTGGAACTACAATCAGGCAGCTCAATCCTATCGCCGTTTACATATATTGATGTAATGATAACAGGCAATTCCTTCTCTTTGTATGATGATATATCTGCAGAGGTTATTGAAAAGCCATCAGTATAACCAAGTATAACATTATGCAACTGTTTGTCATAATAGATAGCTGTAAAATTCTTGTTAGAATTATTAATGTAGTTTATCTTAAGTGTTGACTTATCAATAATCACCAGCCCCCCTGTAGTTGAGGCCCAAATAGTGTTATCTACATCTTGCATATACAACACCTCATTCTTATCAAGATTATTCAGTTTTACTCTCCTTACACTCTTATCTATCGGGTTAATAGACAATATTCCGCCACGAAAAGAGACCCACATATTACCTTCTGCACCTCTCATTAGATAATTCAGCTTTGAACCGCTTGTATATTTATCGGTATCAAGATGGGTAACTTTGAAAGTATTCATATCTATACAGTCAATACCGGCATTGTAAATCAGTGCCCATATATTACCTCTTCCATCAGGGACCAACTGGTTCATGAACATCCCAGAAAGACCATTTCCTGTATTAACATTATAATCTGCTACTACTGTTGAATATTTACTATTTATCAGTTTATCTTTATCTACAACAAAAATACCACCAAGACATGTTGCCACCCATAACCTTCCCTTCTCGTCCTCGTATAAATAGTATGCCCAGTTACTGTTATATCTCTTATCTTTATCAGTTATATTGTATTTTATAAACTGTCTTTTTTTATAATCATATCTATTTATACTGCCATCTGTGGCAATCCATATATCATTATCACGATCCTGATAAGTATGTCGGATACGGTTATGCGGCAAAGGATATGAACGGTTGTCTATCCTATACCATATCATATCGGATGCGACATCGTTTATGTATTTAAAACGCATGATTCCATTTCCACCTCCAAGCCAATAATAGCCGTATGAATCTTTTAGGATAGAGTAGAACTGATTTCCATCACCTATACCTGTAATATGATATACAGGTATATTTTTAAAGAGATCATCTGAATGAACCAGTGAAATACCTGAATTAGACCCCAGCCACATGTTATCACTTCTGTCTCTGAATATATCCCATATTACATTGTTTGATAATGATTGTATGTTACGTGCATCATGAAGTATATGTTTCACTCCTCCATCATTATAGGTAAAGAGTCCATTGTCGGTCCCTACAAAAAGTGTCCCTTTTTTATCTAAAGAGAGTGATTTCACAGAGTTGTTATATATGTCATCAATCATTGAAACCTTACCATCTCTAGGAGTATACTTCAAGAGCCCCTTCTCTGTTCCTATCCATATACATTTTCTTGTAACATCATCATACAATGAGTTAACAAAGAGATTTCCACCTTTAGCATAAAGAGGTATATTTACTCTGTAAAACTTATCTTTATCGGAATCATATCTGCATAGACCATTATAGGTTCCTATATAGATATTTCCATTTTTAGAACTGATGATGGAATATATTGTGGAATGAGGGATGCCACTATTCTTCGATATATCGACCTTATCTAACTTAGAAGAGCTGACTTCATATTTGAAAAGGCCTTGTAGAGTTCCAATCCACAATTCGCCCTCAACATAAAGAGTTGTACGAACATCCTTTGGAAAAGCCACTTTTGAATCTACATACCTATCCTTCTCTATATCATATATCATCAATCCATTGTCGGTACCTAAATATATATATTTTTCATCAACAATATCCATACAATATATCCATGAATCACGATATCTAGTATCCCAAAAATGCGACTGAGCAGAATAGCCATCATAGCTATATAGTCCTTTTTCTGTTCCTACCCATATCATGCCTTGCTTATCTTGAGTAAAACATGTAATTACTGAGGTCCCTTTATCAACAGATATATTATTAAATTGCTGATAATTGCCTTTCTGCGCATCTACATATATGAAAGAAGAAAAGATAAAAACGAAAAGACATGATATGAATTTATACATAGTTAACCTATTAAATATTTACTTCCAGGGATATATGATACAAGTTTGGAAG
>CAZXRT010000034.1:0-11382 GCA_964642535.1 uncultured Methanospirillum sp. | reverse complement strand
CAGCCGATGCACTGGGGTCCGCTTTTTACCGTGCTGAGCAGTGCGGTCTGCATCCTGCTCGGTGCCTCCACCCGGACTGATATTATTGGTATCTGCCTTCTGATTCCGCCGGTGATGGGAGCCCTGATGGTGCCGGTTGTGTATATGCTGGTAAAGAAGGTTGCTGACTGGAAAGCAGGCCTTATCGCCGCACTTTTCATAGCTATTTTCCCGGGTCAGATCTTTTTCCGGTCGTATTATGGGTACTTTGACCACCATATCGGGGAAGTCCTCTTCAGCACCCTCTTCTGCCTCTGTTATGTGTATGCGCTGGTATATTGCAGGCAGAATCCGGTCGATATAAAAAACCGCGAGACCTGGAAGATACCCGCACTCCTCGGAGTCGTTTGTGGGATTGTCTATGTGCTCGGGCTTGCCCTGATGCCGACGATGATCCTCTTTGCGCTGCTTGTCGGGATGTTTACCCCGGTGTGGTTCTTTATTCAGCGATATCTGGGCCATCTCGGTGCGTCTGCACTTGTCGTCAATACGGTCACATTCATTGTTGCCATCATCGGGTTTCTCTTCATCGGGGTTCATGCAGAAGGAGGATTGAACTACTATACAACCGGCCACCTTGTTGCGTACGGGCTGATCATCCTTGCAACCTGGATACTCTTCGGGTTTTCCTGGTATCTCAGGGAGCGGCCTTATTATCATTATGTTCTGGTCCTGGCGGGTGTCACCGTCCTTGGCATTCTCCTTCTGGCAGTATTGTTCCCGGATTTATACAATTACCTGATGTCTAACGCCTATGCTTTCTTTGGCCAGGATATTCACTGGAGAACCATCCAGGAGGCACGTCCATGGTCTTTTGATGATGCATGGAGGACATTCCAGTTCAGCCTGCTCCTCTTTGTGATCGGTATCGGAGTGCTTGTATACCGGCTTTGGAAAGAACTCTGTCCCTCCCATGCTTTCATCCTGATCTGGTCTGTGGTGATTCTCTATGCCACGATGCAGCATATCAGGTACGAGTATTATCTTGCGGTCCCTGCTGCAATTCTCGGAGGGATCTCCATCGGCTTTGGGATCGGCTTTGTCCTGAAGAACAAGGAACGTGAGCCCGAAGCAGATCCCCTCCCTTCAGGGATGAAAGGAGGGAAGCAGCGTGATGAATACCGCTCCCATCGTCGTCGGTCATCAGGAGAAAAGGCGGTACAGTCAGGACTTGGAACAATCTTCCTGGTTGTGGTTCTGATCATCGGTCTCCTCTTTGTGTATAACTCGGTTGGTCGCGACTTAGCCATCGGCTCGTTTAACCTGAACCCTGACTGGCGTGAGGCAACAGACTGGATGCGCCAGAATACTCCTGATACCGGGGTGGATTACCTGAAGATCTATGAAAAGGAAGGATGGGAACTGCCAAAGGAGGCATACGGAGTGATGTCCTGGTGGGATTACGGGCACATTATCACCTTCCTCGGACACAGAATGCCGAATGCAAACCCATTCCAGTATGGGGTTGCAGGCGATTATGGAGCGGCGCGGTTCTTTATCACAACGAATGAATCTGTGGCCTCCGGAATCCTGGATCATCTGAAAACCCGTTATGTCATCACTGATTATGAGATGGATACCGGCAAATTCTGGGCAATGACCACCTGGGACAATCCTGATGTGGGGGCAGCACCGTACCAGCGTACCTTTACCCTTCCAAGTCCCGATCGCCCGGGTGTGGGCCAGAACTATCCCTTCTTCCTGGGACCCTATTACCAGACGATGGTCTCCCGGCTGCATAATTTTGACGGATCGATGAAAGAACCAGGTCAGGTCCATTTCATCCAGTACATGGAACCACAGTACTCAAAGACATCAGACCCGGTTGTGGTGAATGGATCGCAGGTCAGTTATGAGCAGGGGGTAGCCCTGGTAAACAGTTTCGATGCTGCTGCAAATCCTGAGTACAATGTCACGCTGCTCAACTACGTGTACACGGATCCGGTCTCTCCTGTCTCTGCCCTGAAACATTTCAGGCTGATCCATGAGTCCCCAAGCCGTGTTTCACCTGCAGAGCTCCCGGACGTGAGATATGTCAAGATATTTGAGTATGTCCCCGGTGCTGTCATCCCGGGTGAGGGGATCATTGAGATCCCGGTAACGACCAATACGGGAAGACAGTTTACCTACCGGCAGGAGAGTGAAAACGGATCATTTACGGTCCCGTATCCGACCGGAACAAAGACCGGTGATGTGACCTGCGGAACATACCGGGTATCTCCGGGAGGAAAAGAGTACATGGTGACGGAAGAACAGATTCAGGAGGGAGCCCTTCTTTCATAACGGCAGGTATTAACCTTTGCTGGGATAAGGAGAAGATCATGGGTGCATTGATTGATATCGGAGTCGCGGTCCGCTATCCCCGGACCGGGACGGTTGGGACAATTACCCGGATCGAAGAGCGCAATGGCTCTTCCTTTGCCCAGCTGGACTCAACCGGGATGCTGTACCGGACAGATCTTCTTGTCCCTGCGGTAATCGAAGCGAAAATTGCAGGATTCACCGATCGGGACGAAGTCCTCAGGCAGGTGGAAGATGAGCGGAGCCATCCGCGTGATCTCTCGTTTGAAGAGATCCCGAACATGGACGGTGCCTGTAACGGTGCCGGATAACCCTCCGGTATCGGTTACTTTCCCGGCGATATCGGGCAAGATGCGGGAATTTTCCCTATGCTCACGTATAAGTATCAATGTGTTCAAATAGGTAAGGAGGTTTGATAACTGGTGCCTGAAGATGTAATACCGAGCACAAATATCGGCGTTGTCGGCCATGTTGATCATGGGAAGACGACGCTCGTCAATGCTCTTACGGGTGTCTGGACCGACCGGCATAGTGAGGAGATGAAACGGGGAATCTCCATCCGGCTCGGATATGCAGACGCTGTCTTTTATAAATGTACGAAATGTCCGGGACCTGAAGGGTTTACCACACTTCCGCAGTGCCCCCGCTGCGGGGGAGATACCGAAGCGGTCCGCGCGGTTTCGTTTGTCGATGCGCCGGGTCATGAGACCCTGATGGCCACCATGCTCTCGGGTTCAGCCCTGATGGACGGGGCCATGCTCGTTATTTCAGCCTCTGAACACTGTCCGCAGCCCCAGACCAAGGAACATCTGATGGCACTGGAACTGGTTGGGATCAAGCGGATCGTGATTGTTCAGAACAAGATCGATGTTGTAACCCAGAAGGATGCTGTCCGAAACTACGAAGAGATTAAAGCCTTTGTGAAAGGGACGATTGCAGAAAATGCCCCGATAATTCCGGTATCTGCACAAAAGGATATCAACATGTGGGCGCTCCTGCAGGCTCTTGATGAAACCATCCCTGAGCCTTCGAGAAAGCCGGAAGCAGATCCGATCATGCTCATCGCACGGTCTTTTGATGTAAATAAACCGGGATGCAGCTGGAAAGATGTGAAGGGCGGGGTTGTCGGCGGATCTCTCATCCACGGAGTTGTCAATGATGGCGATGAAGTGGAGATCCGGCCCGGGATCCAGAGTCAGGTTGAGAATAAAGTCCGGTGGGATCCCATCTTCACCAAGGTGACCGAGATTCACAAGGGCCAGAAAAAAGTCCATGTGGCAACACCAGGCGGACTTCTTGCAATCGGGACCAAGCTTGATCCCGCGATCACCAAGAGTGACATGCTCTCCGGACAGGTGCTGGGTCACGTGGGCAAACTTCCCCCGGTTTGGGACAAGATGTGGTTTTCAGTCCGGCTGATGGAACGGGTTGTCGGGGCTAACAGCGAACTTGATATTGAACCGCTCAAGTCCCGTGAACCCCTTATGCTCTCGGTAGGGACTGCGGTCACTGTCGGAATTGTCACCAGTACCAAGAAGGATGCAGCAGAGGTTACTCTGAAACGCCCTGTCTGTGCTGCGGTAGGAGCACCGATAGCTATCAGCAGACAGGTCGGGGGAAGATGGCGATTGATCGGGATGGGCACGCTGATCGAGTGACCGTTCTGATCGATACGAATGCGTTCCTCATGACCTCCCAGTTCAGGATCGATCTTCTGGGAGAGATCAGGATGATGCTGGGTGTGCTTCGTCCCGGTGTTCCTGATCTGGTCATCCGTGAACTGGAAGGTCTTGCCCGCGGACAGGGCAATGACGGGGCAGCAGCCCGTCTGGGCCTGATGTTTGCCAGGCAGTGCACCGTGGTGGAGTTGGATGGCGGAGAGGATGAACCGGTTGATGACCGGATCCTCTCCTATGCTATGAGGGAGCGGTGCCGGGTCGTCACCAATGACCGGGCTCTTCGCGACCGCCTGCTTCAGGAAGGGCTTGAAGTTATTTCGCTGAAAGGGAAACAGAAACTCGAGATCATCAGGAGATAGGATATGTATTACAGGCTTAAGATGGTGGATAAGGTCAGGGTTCCGCCGAACCGGCTTGGAGAAGACCTGGAGACCGTTATTCTGGATGTTCTGCAGGAGCAGCTGGAAGGAAGTATTGACAAGGAGATCGGCATCTTCATTGCGGTGACGAAAGTTGCCCGGATTGGTGAAGGTGAGATGATTCCGGGAGACGGAGCGGTCTTTTATGATGTTGATTTTGAAGGACTTGTCATCAGGCTCTCACTGCAGGAGATTGTTGAGGGTGTTGTCGTTGAGACAACGAGTTTCGGGGCGTTCATCAGTCTCGGGCCGATCGATGCCATGCTTCACGTGAGCCAGATCTCTGATGAGTATATCAGCTATGACGAGAAGAACTCACAACTGATCTGCCAGGATTCGAACCGCCACCTTGGTGTTGGCGATGTGGTCAGAGCCAGGGTTGTAACCCTGTCACTCAGTGAACGAGAACCACGGGAAAGCAAGATTGGTCTGACCATGCGGCAGGCAGGCCTTGGCAGCATCATCTGGCTTGACGAGGATATGAAGACAGAACAGAAGGAGAAAGATAAGGGGGCTGTCTGATGGCAGCATCAAAGAAGAAACAGCTCTTTGTATGTCGTGACTGCCATCGTGTGGTGGACGGAACAAATTGCTCGATCTGCGGGACGAACAATCTGACCACCGACTGGACAGGGTATCTGGTTATCATCGATCCGGAAAACAGTGAAGTCGCAAAAAGGATGAATATCACCCTTCCCGGGAGATATGCTCTTAAGGTCCGCTGATGCTTGTATTGCCGGAGGATCAGCGGCACCTGTTCAGACGTCCGTTTGGAACCCTGTATCCTTCCCTTGATCCTGTTCTTCCCCTTATCGAGGGAAAACTCTTCTTCAGTGTCGGTGATGTGGTGACTGATCACCTGCTTCGTGCCGGATATCCCCCGGATATTGCGATCATCGATGGTCAGACGATGCGCCGTCCGCATGATGGTGTGGATGTAACCGCATACCGGGTTATCACAGTCGGGAATCCTCCTGGGTGTATAACTTCTGCCTTGTGTGATGCAACACACAAAGCGGTTGAGGATCTCAGGACTGCAGTTCAGGTTGACGGTGAAGAGGATCTTGCGGTTCTCCCCCTTGTTCTTGCGGCTCCTGATCATGCCCTGATCCTGTACGGACAACCCGGGGAAGGGGTGGTGGTACTTGAAGTCTCCCCTGAAAGCAGAATCCAGGCTCAGAATCTGCTGAATCGGTTTATCACTGTGTCATCTGACCCTGAACCGTGACTATATATCTGATGCGGGCACACCTATAGAGGATCTCTATGGAGATTTCTATCACTTCTAATAAACAGAATGAACTCTTATCCCGCAGGGAACTTGAGTTCACCATCACGTACACCGGTGCAACACCGACACGGAAGATGGTTCATGCAAAACTGGCAGCCACGATGAATGCGTCAAAGGAACAGGTTGTTCTTGACTCCATGAAATCCCGGTTCGGAATCACGATTCTTACCGGATCTGCCCGTGTATACCAGAGTAAGGATGATCTGGTGAAACTGGAACACGGATATCTCATGACCCGTGGCGGAGTTGCGGATGAGGTGTTCGGTGCCCAGGATGCGCCGTCTGAGGACGCTGCGGAGGCATCATAAGGAGCGTGAGGAAATATGGCAGCAAAAGGTAAAAAAGAGAAGAAATCTGTCAAGCGTTCAGCATATTTCACCGTCTCCGGTACAACTGCAACCCCCTCACGCCGGTACTGTCCGCGCTGCGGACCCGGGGTGTTCATGGGCGAGCACAAGGACCGTGCAAGCTGCGGCAAGTGCGGATATACCGAATTCAAGAAGTAATCCCTGATGCAGATATCAGGGCCGGTGCTGGGGATCGAAGGGACTGCCTGGAACCTCAGCGCTGCTGTTTTTGATACTGATCTGATCTGTCTGAAATCCTGTCCGTATAAACCGGTTCAGGGAGGTATCCATCCCCGTGAAGCTGCCCAGCATCATGCGGCATCCATTGGAGATCTGATCTCAGATGTTCTGAACGAGAGCGTCCCCCCTGTCGCGGTTGCATTCTCCCAGGGCCCTGGTCTGGGACCCTGTCTGCGAATCGTGGCCACAGCTGCCCGATCCCTGGCACTGTCTCTGGGAGTTCCTCTCATCGGGGTGAATCACTGTGTTGCGCATGTGGAGATCGGGAGATTTGCGTCTGGGTTTGTGGATCCCATCGTCCTGTATGCCAGCGGGGCTAACACTCAGGTTCTTGGATATCTGAACCACCGGTACCGGATATTTGGAGAGACCCTCGATATCGGGATTGGCAATGCAATAGACAAGTTTGCCAGGGGAAAGGGTCTTTCCCATCCGGGAGGCCCTCAGGTTGAGCAGCTGGCAAAGAAGGGATCCTATATTCCTCTGCCCTATACCGTGAAAGGGATGGATCTTGCGTTTTCCGGTCTGGTCAGTGCAGCAAAGGACTCTTCCGCCCCCCTGGAGGATGTCTGCTACAGCCTGCAGGAGACTGCATTTGCGATGTGCGTCGAGGTGACCGAGCGGGCTCTCTCCCAGACCGGGAAAGATGAAGTCATTCTTGTGGGTGGTGTCGGAGCGAATCAGCGGTTCTCTGAGATGCTCCGGATCATGTGTGAAGAGCGGGGAGCGGCGTTTGCGGTTCCTGAAATGAAGTACATCGGAGACAACGGGGCGATGATCGCATATACCGGCCGGCTGATGCTAAAAGCCGGGCAGACGATTGCGGTTCAGGACTCCCGGGTCAATCCCTCCTTCCGTGCTGACCAGGTTCCGGTCAGATGGCGTCAGGATACCTGTGAACCTGACCGTATTTCAGCCGGAGCAGAGGAGATAGCAAGAGGGGCGGAAGCAGTGGTGAGTATGGATTTGGAAACTGTGCGAAAATTCCGGATATCAAAACCATACCGCCATCCGTATCTGGACAACCGTCTGATCACCGAGCGGACCCGTGCTGAAGCACGCCTGATATCAGAAGCCAGACGGGCAGGTGTCCCTACTCCTGTCATATCTGATATTACCGGCGACACTATCGTTATGGAACGGATTACCGGCGAAAATCTCCGTGACTGCCTCTCATCCGAAAACCTTCGGGATGCCGGGCGCCTGACCGGAAAGCTCCATCAGGCGGGCCTGATCCACGGGGATCTGACGACCTGTAACATGATTGTCAGAAACAGGCGGTGTCATCTCATTGATTTCGGCCTTGGTTTTACTTCCACAGAACTTGAGGCCCGGGGTGTTGATATTCACGTCCTTTTTCAGGTCCTGGAGAGTACCGCGCCAGACACACCGGGTCTCAAAGAGGCTTTTATCGAGGGATACTCCGAAACCTTTCCTGGTGCCGGAGAAGTGATCGAACGGGAGCATGAGATCGATCTCAGGGGAAGATACCTGTGAATATCACGTTTGTTACCAGTAATGAACACAAAGCACGGGAAGCGGCAGGCATTCTTGAAGGGATTGCCGATGTTGAGCATATCGGACTTGAGTGCCCGGAGATCAGGGACGAATCGGTTGAGAATGTGGCCAGGGGCAAGGCTGGCTATGCATATGCAACTCTTGGCCGTCCGGTAATCTGTGACGATACCGGGTTTTTCGTCTCTGCACTGAACGGCTTTCCCGGATCTTGTGCTGCCTATGTTCAGAAGACGATCGGAAACCCCGGAATCCTGCGTCTGCTTGAAGGGAAACCGGATCGCAGGGCATGGTTTGAGACCGCGATCGCCTATTGCGATGAAGAAGGAGTCCGGGTCTTTGTCGGCAGGGTAGACGGGACTGTCGTGGATCCCCGGGGAAGTGGCGGATTCGGATATGATCCCATCTTTGCAGTCGAGGGGAGAACTCTCGCCGAGATGAGTCATGAGGAAAAGAACCGATTATCGCACCGTTATCGGGCAATTTCTGCATTTCGTGACTGGTTTGCAGAAAGAATGGGATCAGAATTTTCCTGATAGATCCTGTGGGTGGACAGGACTATCTCCCATAACACTTATGTGAAGTCAGCACCTTCTTTATAGGACAGATAGTTCGCTTGGAGTATATTATTATGGCACGTTTTCCCGAGGCAGAAGCACGTCTTCTGAATGTGAAGGTCTGTATGCACTGCAACGCACGCAATCCGGTTCGCGCAACTGCATGCAGAAAATGTGGGTATAAAAACCTGAGAGCAAAGAACAAAGAACGGAAAGCCTGATCTATCAGGCGCTATAAAACGTAACTTTTTTTCCTTTCGCTGCGTATTCTCCTTTAAACGTCTCGATGTTCCGCTTATATCCGATACGTTCTGTAATTCCGATCGAGCGCAGCTTTTCTCTGATCTCCATAACCTCGGGTTCATTCTCCCAGTCAGCGGTATAGACATAGATGACCCTGCGGTCATCGCGCGAATCAGGGTTCTTCTTTGCCGTAGATACTTTGGCAGATATTCCCAGTTCATTCTGCCAGGTCAGATCCCGGATCTTCTTCCAGGCTCCATCCACGAGGTCAGGCTGGAGGAAAATCAACCACTTCCCCGCCCGTTCATCTTCAGTTGCATGAGGTGCATCCTGGACGATCCAGTATGTCTGGGTGGTCTTTGACGGGGTGGTCCCCTCTCCTTCCCCGATGAGGGCAATCATCGATTCGGGGGATTCATACCGTTCCAGCAGCCTTTGGGCAAGTTCAGGATAGTTCTCACTGAACTGGTGGAATATCTCCAAAAAATCATCATTAAAGGGTATGCCTTCCTCAACCAGCCTGAAGAGTGGTTTTTTCCTGGCATGAAACTGGCTGGTGAGGTAGTGTTCAAATATTCCGTACGCGATGTCAGCAAGGGCTTCCATCTCGCTGCTGTCCATGTACAAGGATTGTGGAAGGTACGCAAAAAAGCCTTGTTAATGGTTACGGGGAAGATCAGAGAACCGGGGGAATCGAAGGAGGTTCCCCGGGAAGGAACTCACCTCTGATTCTGTGAAACCGGGGTTGCACCCGGATACCGGGAACTGATGTTCATCCACAGATCCTTCGCCCGTCCCAGGTCCAGTTCTGACTGGTCATGGATCTCGTAGTACATATCCATGTCAATATGCCGTGTTCCGACATGCTCATTGTACTCCTGAAATCCCTCTGCAGCTTTCATCACGTAAAAGAGGTATTCTGCGGTATCTCTGGCCTGGGGATAATAATCAGGGCTGATCTGTTTTTTCACCAGATCATAATACAAAGATTTTAACTCCATGAGGCGTTTTTCAGTAGGAATCGGATCGGTCAGGTTATAGATGGCATACGATACTGCTTCCTCAAATGTCTCATCATCATATGATGCAGCACTGACCGGGATTTTTATCTGCGGAGCAATTGCCGAAGGCACACTTGCAGCCATCACGGTTCCGCCAAGAAGGAAAGACAGAATGATAATACTGCAGATACAGGCAGGATGGTTCATAATGCCTGTTGGTATTGAGAGGGTAAAGGAATTGTGTGATTACATCGAGTATCAGATCCTGTTGTTCTCCTGACTTTTTTCAGGGAAGAATCCCATAATCAGGAAGAGGGGAACCGATAAGATCACGATTCCGGCCGAGATATAGAAGACCGAGCTGATATCACGGAGATCCATGATCCATCCGCAGATGAGCGGAGATACAATCATCCCAAGACTCATCACCATGTTCACCACCCCCATGGCACTCCCCTGCCCTGTTTCCCTTCCCGTGATCGTAACCAGGGCATACGTTGCAGGGATTGACAGTCCTCCCCCTATCCCCATGAGGATGGAAAATACGATATATGGGACAAATCCATGAAACCCGGGAACGAGTCCGAGTGCAAGAGCGACAAGAACGCTTCCGAGGGCGATAAGGTGATACCTGTTATACTGGTCGGCAAGCCTGCCGAGAAAGCGCTGAAGCAGTGCGGTGGAAAGGATGGAGACAGAAATGATCACTCCGGTCTCTGCAGTGGTGAGTTCTCCGACATGTGCAGCAATGACCGGGAGAAACACCATAAATGTCCCGTTTGCAAATGCATTCACAAACTGGTAGAGTAACGGGCCCCTGAGGCCGGGATGGAAGATGAGCGAGAGCATTGGCGAAGGCTGACCGACTCTTCCCCTCCGGTCAGGGAGAAGGAAGATGCATGTACCCAGTGCCAGGACAGCCAGTCCTCCCATGGCAAAGAAGGTAGCATCCATGCTATACAGATCAGTTACCACTCCGCCGATTAATGGTCCGAGCCCCATCCCCAGAAACATGGCACTTGTGAACGAACCCATATATCTGCCCTCTTCCCGTGTGGGTGCGATATCGCCGATATATGCCATGGCGATGGGGAAGATCATTGCTGATGCAATTCCATGCAAAAACCTGATTCCCACGAGCAAAGGAACTGTATCGGCGATGATATAGAGGAAAGAGAGGATGGAATATGCACAAAGACCTGCGATGATGAGGGTTCTTCTTCCCCGGTCATCTGAAAGGCGGCCGAAAACCGGCATAAAGACTGCCCGGGAGAATGCGAAGGACGAGAAGATGAGGCCGAGCCAGAGCCCGGTTGCTCCCAGGTTTTCTGCATACCGGGGAAGCAGGGGGATTACGATCCCGATCCCGATCATCGTGGTAAAAACGGCACCGTAGAGAGATGTGAAGATCCGGTATCTGGTCTCTTCGGTTAAAGGGGTTTCAGGTGTTTGTGACTGCACATTTCACCAGGTACTGGTACTATACGATACCGGTATTCAAGAACCATATCATCTCCCCTCTGTCTGGCCGCATAGGATATCATCCCCCGAAGCTGACGGGTATATACACCAATAGTATCATGAACGAAACAGTTCAACCGGATTTATTCGGTAATGGAGGAAGGCCTTTTTCATCCCGGGCTTCTCCTCCCCTGATGTCCTCCGCTCCCCGGGTTTTTTCAGGTCTCCTTACCGATCTGGACAATACTCTGTATGATTTTGCTGCTGCACAGGAGGCAGCATGCCTGGC
>CAZXRT010000033.1:0-11810 GCA_964642535.1 uncultured Methanospirillum sp. | reverse complement strand
GAACCTGGGATATCCTTGAGAAAGGAACCCGGTACTATGCACAAGTCACAACCGGACCGGATGGAACAGCCACGGTGCCATTCTATGTGGATACTACGGTTGATACCGGTGAGTACACCATTCAGGTCCAGGATATCGAATACCAGCAGAAGGCAACAACAATTGTACCGGTATCGCGGGGAACACTCTCCGCTACAACCAAGGATCCAGCCGGGGTTGCAAAGACTGAGTTCTACCTGGGAGAAGAGATCTGGATTGATGGAACGAACACTGACAGCAACATGACCTATGTCTGGCTCACCGGACCAGGTCTTGACCCCTGCGGTGTCAACCTCCGCGACATTACTAACTTTGACCCGGTGAAGGCGGTTGTGTATGACTCCAAGAACGGGCAGTCAAACTACTGGCGCATTGATCCGAACTGGGTCACCAATGACACGGCAATCGGTCCGGGGCAGTATAAACTCTGGTTCTCCAGTGTGAATCCCGATGGCCGGTTCTGCACCTGCACCGGAGACTCCGGTGGATCCTGCGAGCTTGGCAACTGCCTTGGCATTGCATGCGAGAGAGGTGTCTGTGAGCTGCAGAACTGTCCGGAATGCGCTGTATTCTCCTCCATCGACATCACCCTGATTCAGCCCGACCTTACTGCCGAGATCAATGATGTCACCCGGTGCTGCTGCCCAGGGTATCCCTGCGGACAGCTCGGGGGAGTTGAAGAGATCTGGCTCGAAGGCCAGTCCGGAGGAAACTACTGCAAACAGCTCCAGGTATGGCTCTTTGGGCAGAGTCAGTTCGGAACCAAGAACTATCTCATGACCGTCACTCCCCTGTACTGTGATTCAACCTACAAGTTTGAACTCAACAAGGGGCTCTTCCAGCAGTATGGAATAGATCTCTGCAGCCTGACACTGGGAACCTACGATATCGTAGTTCAGGCACCCGGAAACAACGGGATGTTTGATGTCAGGCTTGGAGACGCCCAGTCCAATGGTGACCGGTTTGTCCTGACAACCATGCCGACACCCGACAGCAGGGCCTTCCTCATTGAAGGAAAAGATGCTGCCTATGGCAGGGTTGCACTTAAGTCTCTCATCGATACGCTGAACAAGGATGGAATCGACGACATCTACCAGCAGGTCCAGTTCAATCTCTCTGAGAAGAAGTGCGAAGGAAATGTTGACTTCACCGCTGACCGGACCGAAGGAAACTCCCCCCTCTCTGTCCAGTTTACTGACATCTCGGTGATGGAAGGAGTCTCCTGGGAATGGACCAGCAACGATGCTGTCTTCTCAACTGAGCAGAACCCCAAGAATGTCTTCACCACCCCTGGCAAATACACCATCAAGATGACGGTGACAGATGCGAACGGGGTGACGAACAAGGCCGTTAAGGAGAGTTACATCAATGTCCTCTCCTCACCGGTTGCAGACTTCTCCTTTGCTCCAAAGGCAGCAGGTGCAGGAGAAAGCATCCAGTTTACGGATCAGTCCACCGGAAACCCGACCTCCTGGATGTGGGAGTTTGGTGACGGGAACACCTCCTCACTCCAGTCCCCGGCTCATGCCTACACAACGCCGGGTACCTATAAGGTCACTCTCTCGGTAAGCAATGCCTTCGGTGTCGGAGCACCGGTCTCCAAGTCAGTAACGGTTGTCAATGACAAACCGGTTGCAGACTTCACCGCAGAGCCCATGGAATCGTCATTCTTCCCGGCAACGGTTACCTTCACAGACCTCTCCTCCGGAGAGATCAGTTCCTGGCAATGGGTATTTGTCAGGGAAGGAAAGGTCATCGCCACCTCTGCAGACAAGAACCCTGTAATCACCTTCAATGAACCCGGTATCTACAGTGTGACCCTGACTGTCTCCAATGACGGTGGAGAGGACACCAAGACCGTAGAGAACATGATCACCATCGGTGATGGAAGTATCATCCATCTTGCACCTGGTTACAATCATGTTTCCATCCCGAGGATGGTTACCACAGACCTTGACACCGTGGCAAAACTCTTTGCCGGGGTTGATACCGGTGGTGTTCCGTTTGCCATCTACGGTGATGACAACGGAATGACCAACTGGACAAATGTAAGCGACGATTACAAGATCCGACCACTTGAGATGGTGCGGGTGTACTCGACCGGCACCAAGGATGTCGTTCCGACCTATGTCACCGGAGGCGTCTACAGTAAGACCCTGTCAACCGGATGGGCCGGAAACGGTATTGGAATCATGGCGATGCAGCCGACCGCAGCAAATGTTGCCCTTGGAAGCCTGGGCGAGTCCTGGAACAAGGTCCTGGCATACAATGCACAGTCCCAGCGGTGGGAACCACTGATCACCCGGGGAGTCAACGATGACCAGTATCTCTATCCAACCGTCGGGTATGTGATCGAGATGAACAGCAACGGTGTCCTGACCGGCGGGGATGAGATCATCCCGATGGTCAGTGACCCTTCACAGGCCGGAGGTGAGGAATAACATGGCATCAATACTCCAGAGAATCGTTTTCTGCACTCTGCTCCTCCTCCTGGCCGGGGGCGTGGCAGTAACTGCTGAGGAGGCAACGCAGCTCCTCCCAACCTTCTTTACCGGAACGGTTTACATCGAAGATGAACCTGCCTCTCCCGGCCTGGTAATCTCTTCAGACATCCTCGGCATCGACGGCGGCTCAGCAACCGTGATGTCCGGCGGTGTGTATGGGAACGACTCGTACCCGATGATGGTACAGGTCGGAGCAAACGAAACGCTTCGGGATGCAGAGATAACCTTCTGGCTGAACGGAGTTCAGGCTGAAGAGACTGCATATTATAAGGACGGAGCAACCCAGGTTCTTGACCTGCACTTCCCAAAAGCGGTACTGGACAGACTGAACGTGGTTCACCGTGGTGGAACGGTCTTTATCGGAGAAGAAGGTCTTGACCTCTCTCTCTTTGTAAAAGGCGGTGACACTCTTGGATGGTGGTCTTCTGCATCGAATCTGAACACTGACTCACCAACGGCAACAGTCGTTGTCTCAACTCCGAAGAGCTTCTTCATCAACCCGGCCCAGTTCTCCGGAAAGACCGGCAACTGGTATATTCTCGGCTCCGGTGTCCGCAACCCTGACGATCCTGACCTGATTGTACAGGACCCGTCCATCGCACTGCGTATCTGGAACCAGAATGAGGACCAGGATATCAGTGTCCGTGGCGGGAAGATCCCGGCAGGAAACATCGTCAACTTCCAGATTGAGTCCAACATTTATCCGGTTATTGAACAGCGTGGAGCCGGACTTGCAAAAGAAGATCTTGGAATCATCAACCTGATCGGAACCTCAAACGTCACCCAGGTGACATACCAGTCACTTCGCGGCACTCTTGGCGGACTGACGAATGTTGATATTCCTCTTCGCAACCTGATCGTTGACACGAACAAATGGTTCTGGCCCGAAAATGATAAAGAGACCTCCGGCTGGAACACCGGTGCTCTTGCAACCGACGATGAAAGACTCTACCCGAACGGTGAGTACATCTTCAGGGCAGAAGTTGATCTGAACAACATCATCAAGAATTATCCTGAAGTAAGCAAGGCGTTCTCTCTTGACATTCCGGCAACAATCGTTGATGACAGCATCGATGTGACGATCAATCCGGATGCAGTATTCCGCAACGGAACCTTCTATGTAACTGTTGGAGCACGACCTGGCAAGGAGTACATCATCTCGATCATGGAATGCCCGACTGATGCAACCAGCACTGACGAGTGCGGTGTGCTGAAGATGTCCGGTGCAGCCTGTGACCGCCCACCGATGATCCGGTCTGATCAGTCCGGCGTGCGGGAAGGGAAGATAGTCTTTGATGCTGAGGACGGACCCTTCGCTATTGGAGAGACTGAACTTGCTCCTGACTGCTGTATCAGGCCGGGAGTCATCAGGGATACCGTTCCCACAAATGACAAACCCAATGCAAAAGACGTTGTCAGCAATGGTGTGTATTACTACGCACAGATCACCACTGACGGCGACAATGACCCGACCCCCGGATACCGGACCGTTGAATTCTCCGTAGGTTCCGATGTCGCTCCGGACCGCCCGTACCGGATCCATGTTCAGAGTGTCGAGGAAGCAAACGCAACTCCGATCACCGGAGATAATCTTGTTACGGTGAACAAGGGCGAGGTTACCATATCAGTCAAGGAGACAGCACCGTTCTACCTTGGTGACTCGATCACCCTGTCCGGAACGAACACAGACTCCAAGTTTGTCTATCTGTTCATGACCGGCAGCAACTGCCAGAACAAGTGTGGTAACGATCTCCTCTACATCAAGAAGGCAGATCCATCAAAGAACGTCATTCAGCCGTTCCTTGAACAGATCGACTATGGATGTATCCAGGAAGCAGAGCAGTTCACGGCAATTGAGGTACCTGTCAAGAGTGACGGAACCTGGAGTTATGTCTGGAAGACCGCAGATGTCCCGATCAACCCGGGAACGTACACAATCTATGCATCAAGCGTTCCGATCAACGCCTGCTGTGTCGAGTGTACCTGTGCTGCCACCGCAACGACAGACATCATACTGGATGAACCCTGCTTTGACGCAACGATAACTCCGGAGATCATCGAAAAGCCGATTGAGTGCTGTCCGGAAGGATGCACCATCACCTCGCTTGATGAAGTGATCCTCGAAGGTGAGGCATGCGGATTCCCACACACGGGAAGCGGCCTGAATGCAACGAACGAACTGAACATGTGGATCTTCGGAGAGGAGAAGGTCGGCAACCACAAGTATGTCAACGAGATGATCCCGGTCTTCAACGACGACTCGTTCAAGATCAACCTCCTTGACTACGTTGAGTTCTGCGACCTGAAACCGGGAACCTACACGGTCATCCTCCAGCACCCGATGTACAACCACAAGTTCGACATGCTCAAGGAGACTGATGTCAGGGATCCGGTTGACGGAAACCAGATCTGGATGGTCTCCTCCTACCCGGTTGAGTGGAGCAAACTCTTCCCGCTTGACGGACCGGGATACTACCAGGGAAGCCAGGCAGTCAGTGAGATCCGGAAATTTGAGCAGTCCAGGGTGATAGATGACAAGTTCTTCTACCTCACCTTTACCATCGTCGATGACCGGATTCCAACAGCGGCATTCACGGCAGCTCCCTTGTCAGGGAACAAACCGCTCGAGGTTCAGTTCACTGACCAGTCCACCGGATCAGGCCTTTCAGCTTGGTCCTGGAACTTTGGTGACAAGACCACCTCTCAGGAACAGAACCCCAAGCACACCTTCAGCGAAGCAGGAGTCTACTCAATTACCCTTGAGGTCATGAATGGAAAAGGTGACAAAGATGCTGTCACCAAGCCGGATTACATCACGGTGAAAGACTCCCTTGTCAAGGCAGACTTTACCGCAGCCCCGACATCAGGGGCCGCTCCGCTGAAAGTTCAGTTCACTGACAAGTCAACCGGATCCCCGAACAACTGGTTCTGGGACTTTGGTGACGGATTCACCGCGGCAGGTGTCCAGAATCCGTCTCACACCTACCAGTTTGGTGGAAAGTACACCGTAACGCTTTCAGTCACCCTTGGTGAGGAAGTTGACCGGATGGTCAAGAAAGACTATATCAATGTTGTTGGAGGGCCACAGCCTACCACAACCCCGTCTCCGCTTGACCCGACCAAGATCCAGCTCTACAGCGGATGGAACTTTATTTCAGTCGCCCGGACTCTTGCAGACACTGCTTCTAATGCAAGCCAGGTCTTTGGGATGGTGCCGACCGGCGGTCACGCCATCTGGAGTTATGATCCATCCGGACAGTACTGGGATCAGGTTCTGACCGGCACGAAGATCCAACCCCTCTTTGGGTACTGGATCTACTCGGTCTCCCCGTACACCATCAACCTGACATTCAAGAATGATGTTGTCCAGACTCCGCCACAGAGAAGCCTTCCAGCAGGATGGGCAGCAGTCGGATTCACCGGTGCATCACCGGCAACGGCAAAGGATACCTTCAGCTCGGTGAAGAGCTCATGGATCTATGCCAGAGGATTTGACAACGCCCGTCAGCAGTGGGAAGCAACCCTCGTCAACGGCGGTCAGGGTGAGAACACCTACCTGTATCCGTCCAAGGGATACTGGCTGTATATGGAAACTGCTGGCACCCTTGCAGCTATCGGTGTGTGAGTGCCATGACAGCAGTATCTGTAGCCACCAGGGTAGTCCTGGCTACAATACTCCTGTTTTCTCTCGTATCAATCGCTTTTGCCGGAGCTCCGGCACTTCCGTGTGAATTCTACGGAAAGGTCACTGTCGAAGGCAGTCCTGCCCCGGCAGGGACTATTATTGTAGCCAAAGTGGGAGAGCAGGAGCGTGGCCAGATTATTCTTGAACAGGAAGGAGTGTTCGGCGGACCGGGTACGTTTGATAAACGGCTCAAGGTCGTTGCAGAAGAATCAGATCTTGCTGCAGGCACTCCGAAAATCACGTTTTACGTAGATGGGCAGAAAGCCTGGCAGGAGACATCATTCCAGCCTGGTATCAGCCAGTCCATCGATCTGACAGTAGGCGGAGAGCAGCCTTCAGAAACTGAAATTGCTCTCTCTACTCCCGTTCCGACTGTAGAGCCGGTCCAGGTATCCGAACCTGCTCCGGAGATCGGTGAGGTACCGTCAGAGCCGGTTGTAACTCTGGCTCCCGAGCCGACACCGGTTCCTGAACTTGAACCGGAACCAGAACCCGTTCCACCGTCAGAAACTGAAGTGAGCCCGGCAGAACCAGCTGCAGGGGCAGGTGGAGATATCATCGCCAACTTTATTGCAGTGCCACTCTCCGGCTCAGTTCCTCTGGATGTTCAGTTCACTGACATCTCATCAGGAGAACCGACGATGTGGGCCTGGGACTTTGGCGATGGCGTCACTGATTCTGTTGCCGATCCGGTTCATACCTATGAAGAGAGCGGAGTGTACACCGTCACCCTGACGGTATCAAGTTCCACCGGCTCAGATTCAGAGACAAAGGTGGATTATATCACTGTCACCAGCAGTGATGCACTAAACGCCAGTTTCAGCGGAGAACCCACCACCGGGTTTTCCCCGCTCTCTGTCTATTTCACAGATTCAAGCTCCGGATATCCGGTCTCCTGGTTCTGGGACTTTGGAGATGGAGAGACCGATACACGCCAGGATACCGTTCATGTATACAATCAGCCCGGTCTTTTCACCGTCTCACTGACCGTTACTGATGACAATGGAACGATCAGTACCACTGAACAGGAAGCGTACATCTCGGTGCTAACCCCGGGAGAACTGGTAGCAAACTTCTCTGCCACTCCTTCCAGTGGAACAATTCCTCTTTCCGTCCAGTTTTCTGATACATCAGAAGGAAGCCCGACCCTCTGGTCATGGGACTTTGGTGATGGAAAGAGCGATATCGTGGCCAGTCCGGTCCATGTGTATGAGAAAGCCGGTAACTACACCGTCACCCTGACAGTATCCAACCAGGAAGGCGGGGTTGCCACCAAGTCACGCAAATCCTTTATCCAGGCCAAGGCAGTTCCGACTCCGATCCCGACCATGACGGTTCTTCCGATTCCACAGGTGCCGGAAACGTTCTATGGCACGGTTGAGATTTACGGAGTTCCCATCTCGGTGGGAGGGACTGTTGAGGCAGTCGTGCCCGGATATACTCTTTCACCGGAGAACAATCCGATCACTACCGGTAAAGGAACCTTTGGAAAGCCCGGAACCTTTGTACGCAAACTTCAGGTTCAGGGAATCCCGGTAGGAACTGATATCGAATTCTGGGTCGCTGACGATCAGAACCGCCCGGTCCGGGCTTACATCAGGGATGAGAACGGTACCATGCGCTGGACTGATCCATACGAACCGGGAAAAGAGAAGAAACTGGATCTCGTGGTGATCAGGGGACAGCCAACCGCTATCCCGACCATCCCGATAACGCCGATCTCAACCGAATGTCCGGGTGTTCCATCAATTCCGATGACATTCTCCGGTGATCTGCACATCACCACCGGTGAAGAATACCTGCTTGATAATTCATCCTGCATGAATTGTGATCCGAATGCAGAAGTAGACACCAGAATTGAAGTCAGGATTGAAGGATATGATGTTTCAGGCCCGTCAAACCCGATAACCCTGACAGCAGCCGGGTACTTCGGAGGCGGGAACAGCAGCTGGAGTGACAAACTCTCTGTCCAGGGCAGATGTATTCCGGAAGATGCCAATGTGACCTTCTGGGTGACGGCAGCAAACTGGCAGCGGCCGGTGCAGGCGTATCTGAAAGATGGATCAGAATACTTCTATGAAACCCCGTATATGCCAGCTTCAGAGAATGAGATTCATCTCTGGGTCGGCGATATTCCGCAGGTAATTTATACGCCCTCCCCGACACCGACTCCCCAGGACTGGTCTCCCCAGAAGTTCTATGGAAAGGCTGAGTTCAACGGCTATCCACTCAGAATCGGGGATCGTGTCATGGCAACAACCGAAGGGGTAGACCTGAACAGTCCGACCAACCCGATCTCGGTCACTACCTTTGGTGAGTTCGGGGATGCCTCCCATGATGAACTTCTCATGGTACAGGTTCCCTACAATGTCCTGAACCAGAGCGACCCGATCAGCTTCTGGATCAAGCCACAGGGCTTTGAGTACTGGTATCGTGCATGGGTGAAGAGCCCCTTATCCGGAGAGGACTGGAAAGCCAGTTATCCGTTTACACCCGGCTCTATTACTGCCCTTGATATCTACTCAAATGACCGGGCAGAGTTCATGTACTTCTACGATATCGTGAACACAATCAGGAATGTCATTCTGCCGGATGACTACACCGGCTGGTAAAGAAGGATTGGGATATCCCCTCATTTTTTGTGATAACATGTTTCAATACAAGAACCGTATGGTATGGATCCCGGCTCTTTTGTGCCTGGGAATCGTGTGTGGACTGAGCATCTCCCCGGTATCTGCTTCACCGCAGCTCCCCTGTGAATTTTACGGACAGGTTTCGATGAACGGTGAGCCGGCTCCAGCCGGAACAACGATCACGGCGTATGTAAACAGCCAGGAACAGGGCAAGATCGTGGTTAAGGAACCGGGAAAGTTCGGAAGCCCCGGCACATTTGAAGAACGCCTGATTGTACAGGCTGACGAGGATGATTTTGCATCCGGTGCACCGGTTATCACCTTCAGAATTGGTGAAAAGGTTGCTGATCAGACCGCTGTATACGAACCCGGGCAGAGCACCCAGCTGAGCATAAGCATCGGGGGCGGAGCAGCAGCGGCTGCCCTGGCAGTCGCATCGGCAGAACCTGTACAGGCTCCATCAACTGCAGTGGCACCTGTAGTGACGCCCTCTGCGACTGAAGGTACTGCAGCATCCGTTCCGGTATCTGCTGCTTCAGCCCCGGTTATTCCGGTAGTCACTCCGGCACCGGTAAACCAGTCTGCCGGAGCTTATGTAGTCGCAGCAAATGCAACTCCTCAGCCAGTTGTGGCAGCACCAGTCACTCCGGCTGCAGGAACTGTCAGTAACCAGACAAACAGTACAGCAGGAACGCAGAACGGTACACCGGTCGTGTCATTTCCTTCCGGCCAGACCGTGACTGCATAACCCCTTTTTTCAAAGATTATTCTTCAGGGTCCTGGTAGTAATACTCGCCTTTTGCTTTCTGGTCCCGGTCAAGGAATGAACCAGGTTTGTTGATACGCGGTCTTCCGCTCTTGTCACGTCTGAAGGTAACATCGAGTTCACCAAGGAACCGGTTCATCCCTTCCCGCATATCAAACGGACCCGTGGCACGACCATGAACTCCCGGTGTCCCTTCAAAGACCAGGAGCCGTTCACTGATGATGTCAATAACATACGTATCATGGTCGATCACCAGCACAGCGGCATCCTTCCCGTCGATCTGCTGCCTGAAGACCTTGGTGAGTTTCATCCGCTGTTCCACATCAAGGTGGGCACTTGGCTCGTCAAGGATATAGAGATCCGCATCATGTGAGAAACAGACGGCAATCGCCACCCGCTGCAATTCTCCTCCTGAAAGAGTATTGAGAGGAGACTGAAGGATGGGGGTGAGGGAGAGCGGCTCGATAATATCATGCTGGTATCGCGAGGAGTCAAATGAGCGGGTGATCTGCCGGAGCGTGAACTCCACGGTATCAGAGGATTCACCCTTGACATACTGGGGTTTATAGGATATTCTGACCGTATCGGTCATCTTCCCGCTGTCCGGCTTTTCCACACCGGCAAGGAGCTGGGCAAAGGTGGTCTTTCCGATACCATTGGCCCCGACAACCCCGATGACCTCGCCAGCCTTGATCTCCCCTCCCTCCACTTCAAGGGAGAATTTGTCATACTTCCGGGTCATGACCGGGATCTGCATCAGCGTGGATTTTTTTGCCCCTTCATCATGGAGCCTGACCTCAAATGAGACCGGGTAATCACGGATTCTGACATTTTCTTCATTCAGGAATCCTTCCAGGTACTGGTTGATCCCAACCCTGACCCCTTTGGGCCGGGTGATGATACCAAAGACCGCCGGTTTTCCATATGCGATATGAACCGTGTCGGCCAGCATGTCAAGAATGGCGATATCGTGTTCTATCAGGACGATCGGTTTGCTCTCTGCAAGTTCCCTGATCACATGGGCAGCAGCCATCCGCTGATGGATATCAAGGAACGGAGTAATCTCATCAAGGAAATAGAAGTCCGCTTCTCGGGCAAGAGCTGCAACCAGGGCAATTCTCTGGAGTTCTCCCCCGGAGAGATGCTTGATATCATGGTCAAGGATCCCGTCAAGGGAGAGTTTTTCGATATAATATGAGAGTTTTCCCCTCTCATCGGTGGTTTTCAGAAGATCCCTGACCAGGCCTGTGAAGACGCGGGGGATGACATCGATATACTGCGGCTTTACCGAGACCTTCACCCCGCCCTTTGAGAGGAGCTGGAGGTATTCAAAGAGCTCTGTACCGGTATACTTGCGAAGGATGGATTCCCACTTTGCCTCTTCATCAAAAATCCCGAGGTTCGGGGTGAGCTGACCGGAGAGGATCTTGACAGACGTTGATTTTCCAATCCCGTTCGCACCGAGTACTCCGGTTACCTTCCCCTGGATTGGTGCCGGCATCCCGTAGAGGACAAAACTATTGGGACCGTACCGGTGAGTAGGAAATTCCAGTTCTTCCGGGAGGGTGATGATATCAATGGCTTCAAACGGGCACTTCTTGATGCAGATACCGCAACCGACACAGAGTTCTTCTGAGATCAGTGCCTTGCCTTCTTCATCAAGGATGACCGTCTCATCGCCGGTCCTGACCCGTGGGCAATACAGGATACATTCAGTGCCGCACTTGCGTGAGTGGCACTTGTCTTTGTGAACGACCGCAATTCGCATATCTTATCAGGCTGCTGATGCCGCAGTACCGGAGAGGAGGATTGTCCAGGTGACAAACCAGAATGAGAACGTCATGAATGCCTGGTAAAACCAGTCTTTCTTCTCAAGGCGGGACGGATTCATCCGCAGGAGCATGAAAATATGTTTCTGGACGATGACTGCAGCGATCAGGACCAGGATGGAGAAGAAAGCTGATCCTGACTCACCTGGTCTTGTTGCCATCCCGTCTGTAACAAAGCAGATCAGTCCTGCAAAAAACCCTGCAACGACAGCGATGATCGTGCGGAGAATGCGCCCGGTATAGTCATCCGTTTCCGGGAGAGATACAGGAGCGGTATATTCTGATTCCGGAGCAATTTGAACCTGTTCTTCCGTCATACGGGCACCACTTTTCCTACGTTTTTGATCGTGAGTC
>CAZXRT010000032.1:5781-12145 GCA_964642535.1 uncultured Methanospirillum sp. | reverse complement strand
TGATTCAGAAACAAACCCCCCATCTCAAAGAGAAGGTTCTGGTTCACCCAGTACCGGTTACTGGATTCATACTGGAATGAACCTATCCGGGGGGGGAACTTGCCGACCTTGTTCGAGATTGTTTGTGCTTTATATTGATCTGGAGAAATCTCTTCGCTTGGATGAATATTATAGTAATCAGATGAGTTATTGGGGATAAGGTCATTGTCCTTAAGGATGTTATAGGTGTAATTTCTGCCAAAGGTAATATTTTCAACAAGAGTTTTTTCTGCAATTAATGGTCTTGGATCAGGAGTGAGATTGTAAATCTGGACAATCAGATCATAGGTGCGGTTTACAGGAATATCAGGAACGGGAATTTCCACTGTCGTTCCATTCGCATATGTTAATACCTTAATTGTTGCATTTTCAATCATAACTTTTGAAGTCACTGGATCGATTATACTTTCATTAAACGAATACCTCATTTTTGTCGTTATGTTATAATACCGGTCATTAATTTCAAAATTTATCGGTGGCCAGGGGCAGAGATCGGGAGAGTAACACTTAATTTCCAATACAGGATCTGAAATCGTCGGGATTTTTATCGGTGGAAGAGTTGAGAGGTTAACCATTGACCCGTTCACCGTCACTGCGAGGAAATCATTCTGCTCATTCACCATCAGCAGCCCTGTCGCTTCGATGAACGAGCTCAGCGGAAGGATACTCAGCGAACCTGACCCTACCGAAGAGAGAGTCCCCAGCTCAAAAGACCTGGCTATCGGAAGATTCACCTTATTATTGATGATTAACCCGTCGATATCGGCTTTCAGGCCGATAAACTCCTGGGTAATGTATTTCATATGCGAGATCTCCGCATCCCGCCCCTGAATCGGGACCACGTACAGAAGGTACATCGAGAAAAGAATCGTCAGCAGGGCTACAATCATCAGGAACCCGATGACTTCGGATAGCGCACGCTCTTTCAATACAACCCACCCACCAAATGTACTAGAATGATCCCTCCTGGTTCATGAACTTATTGAATGCAGATCAAAATCAGGGGGGTCCGGAGGACCAGATGGTAACTCTCTTCCTCCTGATGGTTGATCCCTTTCATCAGGTGCCCAGCGAAAAACCTGAAAAGAAGCCTGAGAGAGACCGAAATCAGATCGTCCCCTTCACCCCACCCGGAGCTGGGTATTAACTGGCTCAAAACCCATACTGAACAGGAGCTCTCATGATCACCCAGTACATTACCACACCGGAAGGTCTCACCGAGATCGGGGACTATCGACCGGGATGCTGGGTCAAGGTGGTCAATCCCACCGAGAAGGAGATCGCTTCCCTGGTGAGCCGTTTCGGCATGCCCATCGACTTTCTGACCGATCCCCTCGATGTGGATGAGCGGGCACGGTTCGAGGTGGAGGAGGGAAACACGCTGATCCTCATCAGGTCGGCACGGAGAGAGCCGGAGGAGGCAGCCATCCCCTACATCACCCTCCCGATAGGGATCATCCTTACTGCGGATCTCATCATCACGGTCACCCTCACCGAGGTGGATGTCATGGAGGAGTTCCTCTCCGGGTGGGTACGAAATCATGATACCCGCGAGCGGACCCGGTTTCTCCTCCAGCTCTGCTATCGTACCGCGCTCAGGTTTCTCCGCTATCTCAAGGAGATCAACCGGATGACAGGGACGATCGAGAGGAATCTGCACCGGTCCACAACCAATGATCAGCTCCTCGGCCTGTTCAACCTCCAGAAAAGCCTGGTCTATTTCACAACCTCTCTCCGGTCCAACTCACTCATGGTCGAGAAATTCTCATACCAGAGCGTGATCACCATGACCGACGACGAGCATGACCTGTACGAAGAGATGGTGATCGAGAACAAGCAGGCGCTTGAGATGGCAAATATCTATACCTCGATCATCACCGGGATGATCGGCACCTTCGCATCCATCATCAATAACAACGTCAATGTCGTGATGAAACTCCTCACCAGTGTCACGATTCTCATCTCCCTGCCCACCATGGTAGCCAGCATTTACGGGATGAACATCCCCCTCCCGTTCCAGTCATCAGCCCATGCATTTCCGTTTGTCATGGGATCGGCACTGGGATTATCTGCGATCGGCCTTTTTGTCCTGATACGCTGGAAAGTGCTCTGAAAGCACATGCTCTGTTCCATTCCCCCTACACCCTGGGAAGGGAATAAATAGATCTGGTGAAAAATATCTAACATAATGTTAGAAATAATTCACCGGAGCAGAGCAGTATGGATCCCACAGTGATCAGGACCGCAGGTCTTGCCGGTCTTGCAGTAATCATTCTCATCGGTGTGATCTCCGCTGGAAGCGGCATCAATGCAGAAATCCTCATAATGCTTGCTGTCTTTGCAGTCATCATCATGGCAATCGCTGTGGTAAAGGTATCGACTACCCCGGTCAGACGTATTTTATTCCTCGTTTCAGGGGTGATCGGGATCATTTCAGGTCTGAACATCGCATATCTTTCTGCAAGTCTCGGGATGCTCAGACCTGACCTGGTTGTCAGTGCCATCCTGATCACCCTGGGGATTGTCTGTATTTCAAAAGGGCTCCCTGCCCGCAATGAAGCATGTGATTACCAGATACAGGATGAAAGAAGCCTTCGCATCGGAACCTACGGCCTTTCATACTCCTGGTACCTGACGTTCCTTGCTGTTGCAGCCATGGGATGGCTGGCAGGATCCGGGGCTTCACCGATCAGCGGGACCCAGGCCTGCCTAATCCTGATCATCCTGATGCCCGTGAGTGCACGGATCTTTCAGTGGTACTTCAACACCCGCGGTGATGTATAGTCCGGATGCCTGATGAGAACCCGGATAAAGGAGTACAGAGCCCGGTTTGGATATACCCAGGCCGATCTCGCTGAACGGGTCGGGATAAGAAGGGAGACAATCGTATTTCTCGAAAAGGGAAAATATAATCCGTCCTTACGACTTGCACACCAGATTGCACGACATCTCAATGCAACGATAGATGAGATCTTTCTCTTCGATGACGAAGAGGGATCTGAAAAGATATAATCAAGCCACAGAACCTCAAGAAGAATACTAGGAATAATTATGCAGTTCATTCAGTTACTTGTAAACCCCGGAGAGTTCTTCTCCGCACTCGAAAAACAGCAACCGTCCCTGAAATGGCCCATCATCCTGATTACCATCATGGGATGTTTCTCAGCGGTGGTCGGGTACCAGATGGGCGAACTCACCGGCAGGCTACTCTCCGGAATGATGCCCGGCCTTGGAACCATTACCGCAGTTATCACCGCAGTCAGCGCCTTCTTTGGCACGTACATCATGTGGATCATTGCAACGGTGATATTCTTTGCAATCCAGCGGTTTTTCAAGGGGCAAGGATCGTTTACAAGGGTTGCGGAGGTCACCGGATACGGGATGGCCCCTCTGATCATCTCTTCCCTGGTAGGAATCGCCCTGGCCATGTATTTTCTCCCGATGGCTGATATCACACCGGTTATCGGGACTGATCCGGAGAAGATCAACGCTGCTGTTGAGGGTCTGCTCCTTGACCCGGCACTGCACCAGTTCTCAATAGTATATTCGATAATATCCATCATCCTCATGCTCTGGTCTGTCAATATTCTGGCATTCGGATTTGAAGCCTGTTGCAAGCTTGATAGCAGAAAAGCGATGATGACCGCAGGAATTCCGGTGCTTCTCTATATCGTGTACACCCTCATAACCCTCTTCGTTCTCCCCACCGGTGGCCTGTCATGAAGATTCCGGCCATCATCCTCATCCTGATCCTCATCCTGGGATCACCGGCACTTGCTTCCACCCCTGAAGGAGAAGTGGCAGCAGCCCAGGTCCAGGTGACGAACATATCCATCGATCCCGCGGTTCTGATGCCGTATGACACCGCGACGGTGACCCTGACGCTTGTGAACACCGGGCTGGAAAGTGTTGCAATATCCCGGGCAGAACTGCTGGACAAAGATGTCAGAGTTCTCTCTGATATGTATGGAAAAGTCGGGGCCATCGGAGGGGGAAACACTATGCGTTTCACCTTTACGATCCAGGCCGGAGGCCATTCCGGTATCTTCTATCCCGTATTCTCGGTTGATTTCAGAGATGCAAATTACCTTCGTCACCCGGTAAAACTGGTGGTGAGGGACAATCCGATCGAAGTTGCAGTCCTGAAAAAGCCCGACACCTTTACCCTGGGAAAGAAAGAAGAGATTATTCTGCATATCGGAAACCCGCGTGACAACACGGTGACCGGGGTGACGATCAATCCCGCGGCCGGATCTCATGAGATCACTCCGACCTCGTTCTTTGCCGGTGAACTCTCCCCCGATGCATCCCTTGACATCCCGTTCAGTATCATCCCCAACTCCAGCGAACCGGTGATCTTCACCGTCCGCTACCAGAACGGAATCAACGACCACGAAACCGTGTATACACTCCCGATCACACCGGGAACCAGTAAAAAGAAGGCCAATCCAGTCCTTTCAAACGTGATTATCGAACAGGAACATGATTACTGGAGAGTAACCGGAGATGTCACCAACTCAGGTCTGGAGACCGCGAACGCGGTTGAGATCACCTCAGGAGATCCTGCAACACCAGTCTTTCCCTACAAGATCTATGCAGTCGGTGCACTCAAACCCGATGACTTCTCCAGCTTTGATCTGACCTTCAAAACGGATGGCAACGCCACCGAAATTCCCCTGATCGCAAGTTTCAGGGATGACGACGGAAACCTGTTCTCTGATCAGACCCTGATCGAGACCGGAGAGCACACAAAAAGCAAGACCGATTCCCCTGATAGTGAACTTCCGGCTCCTGCCATCATCGGCCTCATCGCCCTGATCGGACTGGTCGTTGCCGGGGTAGTGGTGTATTCCCGGAGACGATGACAGGATGGATGACGGCCCGGTTATTGAATTTCTGGATGTTACCAAGGTCTACCCACTCGAATCCGGTGATGTCACCGCTCTTGCCGGAGTTTGTGTCAGGGTGATGCCGGGAGAATTCATTGCGATTATGGGTCCGTCAGGGTCGGGGAAATCAACCCTCCTGAACATGATGGGATGCCTTGATGTCCCAACAACCGGGGAGGTCTGCATCAGGGGACGAAATATCAGGCAGATGTCAGACGATGACCTGACCACCCTCAGAAGGGATGAAATCGGATTCATCTTCCAGCAGTTCAACCTCATCCCCCTCCTTACCGCCATAGAAAATGTCCAGTACCCGCTTATTCTCAAGACCGGATCTGCGGGTTGTACCGACCGATGCCAGGATGTTCTCCGGTCAGTCTCTCTCACTCCTGACCTCTGGGATCACCGGCCAAACCAGCTCTCGGGCGGACAACAGCAACGGGTGGCAATCGCACGGTCTCTGGTCAACGATCCCGCCATCCTCCTCTGCGATGAACCGACCGGAAACCTTGACTCTGTAACCGGCAAGGCGATCATGGATCTTCTGGAAGACCTCTGCAAAAACCAGGGAAAAACGGTGGTGATGGTCACACACGACCCGAAGATCGCCGGGTATGCAGGACGGACCATCAGGATTGAAGACGGACTGATCAGGGAGAATACCTGATGTCAAGCAGAAGACTCTTCTTCGGCCTTGCGGTCAGGAACCTGAAGCTGCACTGGCTCCGATCCCTCCTTGCTGCCATCGGGATCATCATCGGGGTGGTCGCAATCTCTTCCATGGGAATACTGGGTAATTCCCTTGTCCTCTCAGTATCCGATTCACTGACCGATGTCGGGGACTCGATCGTCGTATCTCCCCATGTGGGATATCACGGCATGGGAATGACTTCCAGCAACACCCTGATCACCGACCGGCAGATTGAGCAGATCCGGCGGGTTGTGGGATCCAACGAGGTGATCCCGGTATACGCAGGGGCCGACCGGATGAAGATCGGAAGAGAGATCCTGGCGGCATCGATCTATGGGATCAACCCAAAGGATATCCCCCTTCTGTTGGATGTCCAGGAGGGACAGTTCATCAGGGGGTCGTCGGGAGTGATGGTCGGAGCAACTCTTGCCCGTGATAATAACCTGACGGTCGGATCTCACCTGCTCATCGGAGAGGATGAGACCGGCGTCCGGGTGACCGGCATTCTCAAAGAAAGAGGAATGGGATTTGACGTGAACCCGGACCATGGGATCATCGTTTCAGATCTCTGGTACCGGGATTATTATGACCGCAAGGATCATGACCAGGTGATTGTGAAGGTAAAGGATCTTGAGCAGATCGAGCGGGTGAAAAGTGCAATCGATGCCCAGCTCAACCGTCGGGAGACCGTGGTTGACGTATATGACACCAGGGCAATCCTTGAGACGATCCTTACCACCTTCGG
>CAZXRT010000032.1:0-5681 GCA_964642535.1 uncultured Methanospirillum sp. | reverse complement strand
GCAAACCTGAATCCGATTGAAGCGCTCAGGCACGAGTGACCGGAGAGGAACCCCTCTCACCAATCCGGGCTACCAGATTCGTGCCCTGGCACTCTCATCGCGATAGAGGAGGGTGTCAGGACCAACCTCGGGAAATGCCTCGTAAAACTCGTCCATGTTGAACGGAATTGCATTCACCCTGAACCGGTTCCAGGGGTGCTCCTCAACAAGGACCATGTTTCGAAGCTCCTCTTCCCTGACCGAACCCCGCCATGCCTGCGAATATGCGATGAAAAACCGTTGTTCTTCGGAGAAATCACCGCTATCCAGGTAGGATTCATTCATCCCGGATGGGTATTCATCTGAACTATCCGGCTGATCCCTCTTTTCCTGCCATGCCTCCCAGGCGATGATCAGGCCACCAAGATCTGCAGCATTCTCTCCAAGTGTCCGGGTTCCATTCAGGTTCTGACCGGGGAAACCCTCCATGGAATCAAACTGCTCCACCAGCGGCGTCGTAACCTCGGTAAACCTGACAGAGTCGTTACCGGTCCAGAGCGGGATCTCAGTCCCGTTCACCACGATGTTGCGCAGGGGAGTATCAAACCCGTGTACCAGTTCATGTCCGATGATCGCACCGATTGCACCATAATTCTCGGCATCATCACTCTCCAAATCGTAATAGGGGGGCTGAAGTACTCCGGCAGGGAGGACAACCTGGTTTCTGACTGAATCATAATATGCATTCACCGAGTGTGCAGAAAGATACCAGGTATCAGGATCAGACGGCATTCCTGCAATCTCCAGTCCCGCCAGGTAATAATACCCGGTGATATTGAGAATATTGTCAAGGTACGACCGGTCAGTGATATCAAGACCACTGTAATCGCCCCAGCGGTCGGGATACCCGATCTGGACTCTCATCTCATCCAGCATCTTCGTGGAATTTGTGCGGGTTTCAGGTTCCATCCAGGGCATATTCTCAAGATGAGTTCTGAACGCGGATCTCAGATTTTCCACGATCTCCCTGACATCTTCCTTCTCCTCTTCTGAAAAGTACTCCTGAACATAGAGTTTCCCGACAGCACCCCCGATGACAACATCCATCATCGCGATGACCCGTTTCCACCGGGGCTCCATCTCTTCCTGCCCTGAAAGGGTTCGGGAGTAAAAGTTGAAGTTCTCCTCTTCAAAGGCACGGCTGGCATAGGGAGCTGCAAACTCCAGTACCTTGAACTTCAGAAAGACCTTGAGATCCTCTACCGGCTCTTCTTTAAGGACATTTCCGACTTCCCTGACATAGAGGGGCTGGTACAGATCAATCACCCCGAGATCAGTCCGGTTGACCGAGACAAGCAGCTCTTCCCAGTCAATGCCATCAGTCACCTCCACCAGTCTGCGGACCGGGCAGGGGAAGTAGCGCCGATCCGGTTTCCCATATCCATGGGATGGGGCTGAAGCGTCGGCGAGCCGGGTTTCAATCCGGAGTACTGTTGCTGCATCCAATTCGGCCTGCTCAGGAGACGTATTGGCAAGCATGAACATCCGGGCGACGTGTGCCCTGAACTCGTCCCTGATCCGCTGACTCTCAGGATCATCCATGAAATAGTACTCGCGGTCAGGAAGGGAGGTCCCGCTCTGTTCAATACTTGCAATCAGCTGACTCCGGTTGCCGGGATCCTCGTCTGAGAAGAAGATGAAGAACGGAGTATATCCTCTGCTCATGAGGGAGATGGTAACATTCTGAACTTCTTCTCTGGTCAGTGCAGATGAGATGAGATCAAGGTCAGGTCGGACTGGTTCGATCCCGACCCTCTCAGCGAGGTCCTGGTCCATTGCGGTTGCGTAAAAGGTCCCGATCATCTCATGTTCGTACCCGTCGTCTCCTTTCGGATTACCGGCTGCCTCCTCGATGATGCCCCTGACCCGCTCATCAACAGACTGCTGAACCTCGGTGACCGCACTGTAACTGATATAATCCGGAGGAACCGGATTGTTGTCAATCCAGTTTCCGTTCGCGAATCTGAAGAGATCATCGCCGGGATTTACCGAGAGATCCATATCATCGATGCTGATTGCCCCTCCCGGGATGATTCCTGCGAGGAGGAGGAGAAACAACAGGGTGTATTGCCGGTTATTCATGAATATATCCATTATTGAGAACCCGGAGGACAGGAAGTCATGGCCGGACCCTGTCTTTTCCATTGTCTCATATCTGTAAGTATGAAAGGGTTTTTTTCCCTGATTAGGATAGCCATTCAGAGAAAAAATGTATTACCGGGAGGAGAAGATGAGAGTATTGCTCTCTGCCGCGGAATGGAATTCATCGCCTTCATAGGAGGCGACAAGACCGACCATGTTTGCAAATGAGACATGGAGATCAAATTCAAACCTGCCGTCACTGTCAGTCATGGTCTTACCAAACGGTTCCGGACCTGCTGCACCCGGATACCCGCTCTCATCAATTGATACCATAGCTCCGCTGATTCCCTTCCCCTGTCCGTCCACCAGTCTCCCGGTGATGAGGATGTCATCTCCGACCGACGGACTGGTCGTCCGGGTACTGATGGAGAGGCGGGACAGACTATACTCTGGTGAAGAGGATTCTTCTTCCTCCTGCACGCTGGTCTGCAGGGGAACAATCGTCCGTGACGGAGAGATTACCGGTTTTTCCACCGGGTTTGCATCAGGCTCACCGGTGAACCGGATCGCATTTGAGGTCACTTTTGAGGTTCCCGAACGGGCTACAACCCTGAAGAGGTCCATTTCTTTTTCTGATGCAGGAACGGCCCAGACAAACAGCCCGTTTTTATCAGGTTTGATCGTTTCGAGATCGGTATAACCGGAGTCAGAATCCCCTTTGGCACTGACGGTAATCGTTGCTGCAAACCGGTCCCCGCTCAGGTATCCCGCGATAAACCAGGCCTCTTCTCCCCCGATGGCTGCCGTAAACGGAGATATCGTAACCCAGGTCTTTGCAGGTGTTGAGGATGTGGTGGAAGGTTTGGCAGATGCTGCATCATCATCCGACTCCAGGGTTACTGTTGGAAACAGACCCATCCCTACGGTCGGAGTGTTCTCCAGTTCCCAGTCATCATACCTTCCGATGACACTATCGCCGGTATACACGGCAGATGCCGGAACAGCGATGAGAAAAGTCAGAACAATCAGGATCAAAACGAAGATTCCCTGCCCGCATATTGGATACTTTCCGGGTTCCATGCATGAGTATTGCGGGCAGGAGGAGAATAAGTTGCTGAGAGAATTATCTCCCGAGCGCCTTATGAGCCCGTGCCAGGTGCTGCGCTGCCTGGGCACCCAGAAGTGAGAGCTCGCCGGCAAGAACCCCGGTGGCAATGATTTCTGCAAGTTTCTTTGCGTGAAATCCGGGAGGGTCCCCGCCACCGGCTACACCCAGAAGGCGGAGGCATTCAGCCTGGGTCTCAACACCGGTCCCACCCCCAACCGTTCCCACCGGAAGGGCAGGGAGGGTTACTGAGACATACACTCCGTCCTGCACAGGATCGATGGTGGTAATGCACAGCGATCCCTCCACAACATGAGCCGGGTCCTGTCCGCATGCAATGAACATCGCAGCAACAATATTTGCCGCATGGGCATTCTGACCAAGTGAGGCAGCCCGTGCACTCCCCACCAGGTTCTTGCGGGTGTTGACTTCAAGAAGGGTGGCTGCATCGGTCTTCAGGATAGAAGTGACCTGCTCAGCAGTCAGGTGAACGCCGGCAGAGACCGTCTTTCCTCTCCCGAGCACGACATTCACAGCAGCCGGTTTCTTGTCAGTACAGAAATTGCCGGAGAGGGCCACCAGACGGGCACCGGTTCTGGCAGAGATCAGTTCCGCAGCCTTCTCGGTCGCGATGGTGACCATGTTCATCCCCATGGCGTCACCGGTGGAAAAACTGAACCTGACAAAGACCGATGTTCCTGCGGTTGTCGTCACGATGCCGTTCATCTTTCCGTGGCGGGTCGTCTCCTCGGCGGTTTTCCGGATCTCATCCTCATGCTCCCTGACAAAGTCGACAACCCTGCGTGCATGAGAGATGCTGTCTGTAGCAAAGACCGGAGCACGGGTCATACCATCTGCAAAGATCCTGACCTCTGCACCCCCCGCAGCTGATATCAGGGAGCATCCCCGGTTCACCGAGGCGACAAGAGCACCCTCTGTTGTCGCAAGAGGGAGATAAAACAGACCGGAAGCATACTCACCGGATATCTGAACCGGCCCGGCAATCCCGACCGGAACCTGGATTGTGCCGATCATATTCTCGCAGTTACGTTTCACCACCGACTCAAGATCAATGGAGCAGTCACCGATTCGCGGAAGGGAAATCCCGGTCTCCTCCTCGATGAACCGGCGCCGGACAGCAACGGCCTTCGCCGGGGAGAGCTCCTTTTCCAGGGCATAGAGTTTGAGTGACCCGTCCCGGAGCCTGCGGAGATAATCGTCCATGCATACCTGTTTGTACCCGAAGTGCAATAACAGCTGATCAATGGGGAAACAGCAGTGGTGCCTGCGGGTCGGGAAGGCAGGTGGAGAGGAGACCCGGAGGAGACTTCTGGATGCCGGGATCCTGGATACCGGTCTGAAAATCCGGGCAGAGGAGAACGAAATCCTTATTCCTGTCACCGCTGAGCAGCCCGGGACAATCCTTGCAGAATTTGAAGAGATAAAAATCCGCAGCGAACTGCCCCGCCATGAACAGGTGGGGGGGATTGTTATCCTGCAGGATGATGATCCTGACGGGGCAGAACGGATCATCTCGGAGCGTCCGTCAGTCCATACCGCACTCTATGCACAGAGCGGCGTCTCCGGTGAGTTCAGAACAAAACAGTTCAGAGTACTGGCCGGAAAAAAGACAACAGCAACCACGGTAACCGAGTATGGCAGGGTTTTTTGCGTTGACCTGGAGAAAGCATACTTCTCAGCGCGTCTTGCCTCCGAACGGCAGCGGATCGTATCGATGATGGGTGAAGATGAGGTAGTGATGGATATGTTTGCCGGAGTTGGACCCTTTGCGATCATGCTGGCAGACAGGGCAGCGGCAGTCTGGGCGTGTGACTTAAATCCCGGTGCAGTCGCACTCATGATTCAGAATATCGCCCGGAACCATACTCCAAATGTCATCCCGTTACTCGGTGATGCCGGGGCGCTCCCCGGGATATTTGAATGCCGGTTCGACCGTATCATCATGAACCTTCCTCTCATGGCAGCCCGGTTTCTGGATGCAGCGTTCAGCCTCTGCAGACCTGGCGGAACGATCCACCTGTATGCCCTGGTCGCAGATGAAGAAGACCCGGATCTCACCGGATATCCGGTGAAATCTGTTCAGAAGCGTTTTGTCAGATCCTACGCTCCGGGCAGAGCTCATATGGTATATGATATCAGGGTATCCTGAGCAGGACCACGACCAGATCAGATCAGATCGTGATCTTCTCAGGAACACACTGTTTACAGACGATCGAAAAACTCTGTGCAGCAGTCGTGGACAGGCCGGTAGAGAGCTCCAGTGAGACATTGCCCATAGCACGATAATCCTCGCGGGCTGCCTGTTTAAGTTCAAACAACTTCCGGGCAGTCATTTCTCCACCCTGGCGTGTCTCGTTCCGGGCAGTTTCCGTCGTATTGGCGGATGAAGATGAAGCCGTTTCTCCCGGGCTTATCTCATCTGAAAAAGAGAAGA
>CAZXRT010000031.1:0-12189 GCA_964642535.1 uncultured Methanospirillum sp. | reverse complement strand
ACTTTCGGCCCGGTCACTCCGTAATACCGGCTTGATTCAAGGCCTTTTCGGATCTGCTCCGCCGTGATGTTTCCCTGCCAGTCCCCTCTTTGCAGGGCATCGGCAATGATCATCAGGGAATCATACCCGTACCCGGCCAGCGTCATGTTCGGTGCAGTATCATACTTTTCTGTGTAGCGTGCGACGAACCGGTCGGTGTGCTCACCGGGAACCAGGTTCGTGTAGGAAGAGATGGTAAAGAGGGGGAACCGGGAGAGAAGATCGGCCTCTTCCATTCCGAGGGTCTGGATGTATGAGGATTCGGTCAGGAGCACCTGGCCGCGGTATCCTGCCTCAGAGAGGTTCCTGATGACCGGTATCTGCCGGGAGTCATAGATGATGACAACAATGGCATCCGGGGCACCGTTGAGTACTGATTCAACAAAAGCAGTATAATCGCTCTCTCCCTCCGGGACCGGGTAGAATTCCCGGCAGGAAAGGGAGGATGAAGCGAGCAGGCCGGTGAGATAGTTCATCATGGATAAGCCATACTCGTCATCAGTATAGATGACCGCAGGACGATCCGATGTATATGCAAGCCAGTCTGCAACAAACCGTGCCAGGGGAAAGACCGGAGGGTTCACCTGGAAAAACCGGGGAGAGATCCCATACAGCGCCTCACCGTTTGCCTGCGGGGAAATAAGGAGAGGGGCATCAGAATCCCGTGTCTCTTTAGCCATCGGAAGGGTCAGGGTTGTTGAATAGGAACCGATAACGACCGCAATCCCTTCCTCCTGCATCTCACGGAAGAGTTCCAGGGATCTGTCAGGATTCCCTTCATCATCTGCGACCCGGAGTTCGACCGCAAGGCCGGTCCGGACACTCATTTCATTCAGCTCTTCGGCAGCAAGCCCGATACCCTGAAGAAGATCAGTCCCGGTTTGTTCATATTCTCCGCTCAATGGGAGGATCACTCCGCAGGTCAGGTTCTGTGCTGCCGACGCAGCCTGAGAGAGTGCGATACAGATGACCGCACACCAAAAGAGGATCCTGAAGGCAGATACCGATGATGATCGGGATGGGGGGCAGGAACCTGAAACCTTGCGATGGAGCGGTGTTTTCCAAATCCGCCTCTCCGGAAAAATACTCCTGTGATCGGGTACAATCATGTGTTTCCTCCAAAAAACGTGGACAACGGCAGGTCAAGAGAACTACTGTTTTGTGAGATCATCGGGTGGGACGACCGGACAGAGTAGTACAGATCCTGGTAGAGATGACGCAGCGTGCCGGGGGGTTCTTCTCTTCGCTGGAGTGATATCAACTGATTGCTAAACTCATCAGAGATCCAGCTCGATAATCCAGAGTCATAGACCGCAGCCTTTGATGTCTCATCAGCTGCTGAAGCCGTCATGACAGTCACCCCTTCAGTTGAAACCCGGGAAGCCACGGCTCCGCTGAAACAGGACTCAAGGATCACGAGCATTCTTCCAAACCTCTTCGTATCCTTCATCTCGTCAAAAACCGAGGCGAGATCATCAGGGGAGAGAACCTCATTACCTTCTCCCATCACCAGGGAACCGTTCTGACTTCCATGAGAAGAGAGATACACGAAAACGGTTGAATTTTCACCGGAGCGAAGGTTCTGCCCGTCGGGCAGGGGTTCGTTTCCTGAAAGGATTGAGATGAAGCGCTCCCGGTTCACCTGTTCACCGGTAACATCAGGGACAGCCTCTTTTCTGACTTCTTCTCCTGATGGTGAGTGATATACTTCTCCCTGCTTTGGATTTTTCCCATGAGTCGGGATA
Source organism: uncultured Methanospirillum sp. (assembly GCA_964642535.1). GTDB lineage: Archaea > Halobacteriota > Methanomicrobia > Methanomicrobiales > Methanospirillaceae > Methanospirillum. The sequence continues at coordinate 10,405 of CAZXRT010000031.1, read as the reverse complement.
TCATCATAGATGAGCAGGATAATATGGTCATCCGGGACACCCTGACTGCGGATCATCCGGTACATGGTGAGGGCATCGGCCTGATGACGGTAGTTTGGCCAGTCCTGCGATAATGCTCCGATGACAGCCCAGAAGTCTTCCGGGGGCACCGTACCCGGTTCAGAAATAGAATCGCCAGGTTCCATCTTTCCCCCGGATTCTATTGGATTTTTCCCCTTCTTCCGGTATGGCACCGGATCAGCCAGGAGTTCTCCGCTTTCCATGCGGTAGGTCTCGTACCAGGGCAGGAGGCGGTCGCATCCTTCCGGATGAAACGTGAGCGGTCCGGTAGCCCCGGTCAGGGTAGGGAGTTCATCCTGGAGAATCATGGCAAGACCCTCCTGAATTCCTTCCGGGGTACGGGGAAGGAGAACTCCGGTCTGATTTGTCAGAACGGTCATAGCCGCTGACTTCGGAGATCGATCCGGATGGGTGATGAACCGTGCCATCACCTGTGCACCAGCAAGGAGGGCATCATACGCTTCCGGAACATAGGCGGTTGTGTTCCCCTTCGCTCCTCTGATATACTCTGCGAGAAAAACCTCATCAAAGGGCTTTGCCATCACCAGAAGAGTTCCATCAGGGATACGGGTTGAGAGGGTGCTCACGGTATCAATCTTCCAGAGCCCGGAATCCAGGAGAAACCGGAGGGTATCGGGGTCTGCCCGTTCCCAGATGCGTCCCTCCGGATCGATATCAGGATAGACCAGGTACAGCCGTGGAGGATTCGTCAGTCCGGAAATGGCCATCATCGCTTCGCTCATCTCCCCGCTCTCACCCGAATGGACGAAGACCACGAAATCCGGATGACCTTCAGATAACCGGGCGATTGCCCCCGGTATCTCCTCTCCCCGGGTATACTCCTCGGCACTGGTGATCTCTACTCCCTGTTCAATGGCCCAGTACGGAATCCAGTCATAAAATGTCTTTCCGTACGAACTGTTCACGGTGAGAAGAGCCACTTTACTTCCCCCGTGATTGCTGATCTGCTGCATCATCACGGAGATGAGATCCCCGTCGTTGGCGATGGTCCGCCAGACAGAGCCATCGTTGGCATATGCCCGGAAAATATCATCAGATGAAGCAGTCGGGGAGATAAGAACCTTGTATTTCTGAATAAAGAGATCAGCAACCTGGAAGAGATCATCAGAGGTGTACGGTCCGATAATCACCCTGATATCAGGATCCTCGGCCAGATACCGGGCATAGGCTGTCAGGTTCCCGGTCCTCGTATCACGAAAGACGAGTTGTACCGGTCTTCCTCCGATTCCTCCCCCTGCATTGATCTGATCCCTGGCAAGAGAGAGTGCATCGTAGATCGGCTGTCCTTCAGGGCCGGAGAGGGGGAGAAGCACTCCGATGGAGACGGGCTCTTCTGCTGCCGCTACCGGAATAAAAGGGAAAACCAGGGCTGCCAGACAGAAGAACAACAGGAGAGAAAGGGCACCGGGATGAGGTGTTTTGCGGAGTCTCTCCCCTCCGGTCCCTATCAGGTCATGCCAGGAGCGGAGTCGTCTCTCTCTCACCACAGATGCCCTCTCATCTAGAGATCTAAACCGGGAGACGGGATATGTTCTTCGCCTTGATAATGAGAGGAAGAAACTCCGGAACTGCTTTGCAGAAACCGGAGAGGGAATAGAAGGGCATTTCGTGCCGGACAAGCCCGGGTGAAGGAGGAATGATATCCCCCTTCCTTCCATTTTCCTTTCGGACCAGTTTTCAGATCTTTTCAGATCAGTTCTTCACGAGATCCGAAGATCAAACCGGTCAAGGTTCATCACCTTGTCCCAGGCTGCGATAAAGTCCCTGACAAACTTCTCCTTTCCGTCACTGCCTGCATACACCTCTGCAACTGCCCGGAGCTGGGCGTTTGAACCAAAGATGAGATCGACCCTGGTTCCGGTCCATTTCACATCACCGGTTCTCCGATCCCGTCCTTCAAAGAGGTCCGCAGCCTCTGACACCGGTTTCCACTCGGTGTCCATGTCAAGGAGGTGTACAAAGAAATCGTTGGTCAGCACTTCAGGAGTTGTGGTAAACACCCCGTGAGCGGTATGCCCGTAGTTGATGTTCAGGACCCGCAGCCCGCCGACAAGCACGGTCATCTCCGGGGCTGTCAGGGTCAGGAGCTGAGCCTTGTCGATGAGCATCGCCTCAGCCCTGAACGGTGACGGGCCCTTCAGGTAGTTTCTGAACCCGTCCGCAACCGGCTCAAGAACCGCAAACGAGGCGGCATCTGTCTCTTCCTGCAGGGCATCCATCCTGCCGGGGGTGAAGGGGACCGTCAGGGAATACCCGGCTTTCTGTGCTGCCTGCTCAACTCCGGCACAGCCACCAAGGACGATCAGGTCGGCAAGCGAGATCTTCTTCCCGCCCGGTGCTGTGCTGTTGAACTCTGCCTGGATTGTTTCCAGCACCTTGAGGACCTGTGAGAGTTCCGCTGGCTGATTCACTTCCCAGTCCTTCTGTGGGGAGAGGCGGATTCGTGCCCCGTTTGCGCCTCCGCGTTTGTCAGAACCACGGTAGGTGGATGCCGATGCCCAGGCGGTTGCAACCAGCCGGGATACGGACAGGCCACTTGCCTGGATCTTCTTCTTAAGTGAGGCGATATCCGCATCATCCACCAGCAGATGGCTGACCGGGGGGATGGGGTCCTGCCAGATCAGAACCTCGGCAGGGACTTCAGGGCCGAGATACCTGACCCTCGGACCCATATCACGATGGGTCAGCTTGAACCAGGCACGGGCGAAGGCATCGGCGAGAAGCTCAGGTTTTTCATAGAATTTCCTTGATATCTTCTCATACACTGGATCAAATCGCAGGGCGAGATCGGTGGTCAGCATCCCGGGTGCCTGACGCTTTGAAGGATCATGGGCGTCAGGCACCGTTCCTGCACCGGCATCGCCTTTCGGTTTCCACTGGTATGCTCCGGCCGGGCTTTTTGTCAGTTCCCATTCAAAACTGAAGAGGATCCGGAAGAAATTGTTGCTCCACTTTGTCGGCGTATTGGTCCAGGTAACTTCAAGCCCGCTTGTGATCGTATCGTTCCCCTTGCCGGAGCCAAAACTGTTCTTCCAGCCAAGACCCTGCTCTTCAAGGCCGGCTGCTTCTGGTTCAGGACCGACATGCGACGCAGGGCCGGCTCCGTGGGTCTTGCCAAAGGCATGACCGCCGGCGATGAGAGCAACCGTCTCTTCATCGTTCATCGCCATCCGGGCAAAGACATCACGGATATCCTGTGCAGCCGCCAGGGGGTCTGGTTTTCCGTCGGGGCCTTCGGGATTGACGTAAATCAGACCCATCTGCACCGCAGCAAGAGGTTTTTCAAGCTGCCGGGCGCCCGAGTGCCGGCTGTCTGAAAGCCAGGTCTCTTCAGACCCCCAGTACACGTCCTCCTGGGGTTCCCAGAAATCCTCACGTCCGCCACCAAAACCAAAGGTCCGAAAACCCATGGACTCAAGAGCGACGTTTCCGGCAAGGATCATAAGATCTGCCCACGAGATCTTTCTGCCATACTTCTGCTTCACCGGCCAGAGCAGGCGGCGGGCTTTGTCCAGGTTTACATTGTCAGGCCAGCTGTTCAGGGGAGGAAACCGCTGAAGACCGCCTCCGGCCCCGCCTCTGCCGTCAAAGGTGCGATACGTCCCGGCACTGTGCCATGCCATCCGGATCAGCAACGGGCCGTAATGTCCGAAATCAGCCGGCCACCAGTCCTGCGATCTCGTCATCACATCCTTGAGATCCTTCTTCACTGCTGCCAGGTCAAGGGTTTTGAACTCATCTGCATAGTTGAACTTCTCTCCCATCGGGCTACATTGGGAAGAGTTCTGATGAAGGATCTTCAGGTTCAGCTGGTTCGGCCACCAGTCCCGGTTGGTCGTCCCTCTGCCTGATTTTGGCATTTCTGCTCCTTTTTTGTCAGTCATCGGATCACTTCTGGTAATGACAGGAATACCACGTCTGGTTAGATAAAGATTGCTTACCGAATTAGCGGTACCAGATGGCACTGAAGAAATGTCAAAGAGAAGGGGGGAAAAAGCCAGGGATAAAATGGCTTTTCGTATCAGGAAACAGGCAGGAAAAGAGGATCGGCCCAGACATTTCTTCCTTCAAGGAAGGTTGCAATGACCCGTGCCTTGTTGATATCCTCCGGAGGAATGGTGAAGAGATCCTGGTCAAGGACGATGATATCAGCAAGTTTTCCCGGTTCAAGTGATCCGGTACTGTTCTCCATGAAATTGGTATAGGCTCCGGCATAGGTTGCAGCAACAATCGCTTCTTTCAGGCTGATCCGCTCTTCCGGCCGGTATGGTTCTGAATAGGGCGACCCGGGAGGCAGAGGGAGCCGGGTGACTGCTGTTCTGATCCCGTCAAGGGGATTGAATGTCAGGTAATCAGTTCCGACCGGCCAGTCAGTTCCGAATGCAACGATAGCACCACTTTCAATCAGCGTTTTCAGGGTGTACATCTCCTCTGATCGTTCTCTTCCCAGGAACGGGAGGGAGGTGTTCTCAAAGTTCGTGTCATAATAGAACCAGTTCGGCTGCAGGGAGGCGACGACTCCCAGTGATGCCAGCCGGGGAATATCAGAGGAGTTGATCAGCTGGATATGTGATATTTTATGCCGTGAGTCCCTGACCCCGTTCTCCTGCTCTGCCTTTTCATAGGCATCAAGAGACATTCTGACCGCTCCGTCGCCGATAGCGTGTATATCAACCTGGAATCCTTCCCTGTCAAGGGCACGGATCATCTCTTCAAAAGCATCGGTATCCCAGTTTACCATTCCCCGGGTACCCGGTTGATCGGAATAGGGAGAGAGGAGATAGCCGGTATGCCCTTCCACCACTCCGTCAAGGAACAGTTTGCCGGTCTGGAGCCGGAACAATCCCCGGGTATCGAGGTTTTGAAGATAGGATTCGACTGAAGTGATATCAATGTCTCCCTCTTCAGAGTCAGACTGGTGATGAAAGACTGCCAGATCGAAAATCCCTCTCACCGAAGGAGACGAGCCGAAGAGATCCTCTTCGATCTCCATCAGGGCAACCTGACTGGCTCCGAAGTCAGGGATGGCTACCATCTCTCCAAAGATCCTGACTGGAAGTTCTCCCTCACTCTCGAGGTGGGAAAAGGCCAGGATCATCTCCGGAGAGAGGGCAGCATCATCAGCCGTTGTCACACCATATTCTGCTGCTTTTGGTAGAATTTCCACAAGAGCACTTTCAATCTGTTCCGGAGTCAGAGGAGTCACTTTACTCGTGACAAGAGCTGCTCCTGCCATCTCCCGCAGAATCCCGGTCGGTTTTCCATCCGCATCACGGTCTACCTTTCCGCCCTGCAGGTCCGGGGTGTCTGCCGTGATATCAGCGATCTCAAGGGCATAGGAGTTGACCCAGGTGGTATGGCCGTCAAACGATGTCAGGATGACCGGTGTATCAGAAACAACGGCATCGATCATCGTCTTATCAGGACCTGATTCATTGAAGATGAAATAATTCCATCCAAACCCGCGAAGAATGTCTGTCTCCGGGTTGCCTGCATGGTATGCAGAAAGCTTCTCCTGGATTTCACTCACGGTATGACAGGAGGAGAGGTTGACTCCGAAGGTGAGTTCTGCTGAGGCCCCGAAGTGGATATGAGAATCGATAAATCCCGGCAGTACCATCTTTCCGGCGAGATCATACACGGATGTTTCGGGTCCGGTATAATTCCGGATCTCCTCATCCGACCCAACCGCCAGGATGGAATCTCCCTGCATTGCGATCGCCGGGAAGGGATTTTCCGACCAGTCTGACCCCGGCTTCACCGTGTACACCGAACCGTTGAGAAGGACGATATCTGCAAAAGAGTCATCTGCAGATACCGGACTAACAGGAGCGAGGAGAAAAAGGATTCCCATCAGGAGAAAGGGGAGGGATTGCCGTATTTTCGCCATGAGATCCTGTTGCATCGTCCGGATACATAGTTTTATTGTAAATTTTATTGTAAAATTAACCCCCCCCCATTCAGGATAGATGAATGAGCGATGATCTCCGGGTCGACGGTCAGGGTAGATACAGGTCCGGATACTTCTCATAATCGGCAGGGGAGGGATTCACACAGTCCGGCCGGACAGAGGAACAGAGACCAGGATCAGGGAGTGAGAACAGTCTCAAGGAGGCCTGATTTCTGCAGGCAGGTGATGTACTCGGCAACCAGGTAATAATTCTCAATATCCGTTTCATCCAGTCCACGGACAAGAAAAAGCTCATCCCAGAGCCGGCTGCTCCCCTCGACCATGAAATACCCGGATGTCAGGTCAAAACCGGCAATGATCTGAGTTCCCCTGAACAGCTCATCCTGGTTCTCATACAGGTTTTTTCCATTTCCGGTATTCCGGATGGCAAATACCCGGGGATCAGGCGATTTTCCGGCCGGGATCTTTTTGGCATGGTACTCATTCAGGGTGACGTTTTCAATCACCACCTGCTCTGCTTCTTCTTGTGTGAGGCGGATGACCGGATAGTGCTTTTTCAGGTATGCAACCACTTCTTCGATCGGTTGATGATTCGGTTTTAACCTGGGCCGGTACGCTTCAAAGATCTCTTTCCATGACCGGATTAGGTCAGGGGACGGTTCCTGGAGTAACATGAGTCTACCGATAATTATTGCCTGTATTTCCTAAAGAGATGAGAGGTAGGAACACCAGGAGCACCGGATACCAGACAGACCAGGACCCGGAGGCGGATCCCTATCTGGTGATTTATCCGCCCTGCATGGTTCATCCAGGGGAGATATGGGAAAAGAATATGAAGACAGGGATGGTAAGCAGTAACAATCCATGAATATACAATGGAGCTCAAAGCGGGCATTCCTGGTACTCCTTATCGCCATTCTGCTAATACTCCTATTGTACCTCGTCCCATGGCCCATCAATGAGGTTTTTTCCCCTCCATCAGATAAACAGGTTGTATCTCCGGCTGAACTTCCGCCAGAACTTCAAGCCTGGATTTCATCCAACCCTGCCGTTTCCCTCTGCACTGACAATGAATTCCCCCCGATAGAATATACCAATGAGCAGGGAGAGTATGCCGGGATAGCGGCAGATTTTCTCTCACTGATCGAGCAAAAAACCGGACTGCAGATCATTCCCGTGCAATCTGGAAGTTTTTCACAGTGTATTGATTCATTGAAGAAAAACCAGACCGACCTGATTGGAGCCGTTTTCATATCAGAGCTCAGAGATGAGTACCTCATCTATACCGAGCCATATCTGCAGCCTCCGCTGGTATTTCTCGTAAAGAAATCTTTTGATCGTGACCTGACAATAGATTCCATCAGAGAAGAGCGATTGAAGGTAGCCGTGGTATATGGGTACACAAGTCATGAGTTACTGAAACAACACTTCCCTGATATTGAAACCATCACGGTTGATAATGTTCAGTCTGGATTATACCTGACTTCGGTTGGAAGTGCAGATGTATATTTTGGAGATCTGGCAACATCCACCTATTATGTGGAAAAGAGTGGAATCTCAAACCTTCACATTGCCGGCATGTATACTGATTCCATCATCAGAAACCAGATGGCCTTTGGTGTGAATAAAAATAAACCTGAAATTGCCCGGATCCTTGATTTCGGACTCTCTCACATAACTCCGGAAGAGCGGGATCAGATCATGAAAAGATGGATCTCCCCATCACTCGAACCTCCACATGATCTCTACCAGGTCTTACATCTGCTCAGTATAACTATTGCCATTGCAGCGGGAATTATCCTGATATTTCTCTTATGGACATATCTGCTGAAGGTCAAGGTAAAAGAGCAGACACGTATTCTGCTGCAGGATATTGAAGAGAAAAAAACCATTGAAGAGGCTCTCCTATCCAGTGAAAGAAAATACCGGACGATTTTTGAGAACAGCAGCAGTCCGCTGATGATCACTGACGACGACGGAACCATCATTCTGGTAAACAAAGAATTTTTAAAAGTTACCGGGTTTTCTGAAGAAGAAATGCGGGATTTGGTGTCCTGGAAAAACCTGATCCCATATCTTGCAGACCAGAAAAAATTTGATGAATACCAGATTGGGCAAAGCGAATGCCCGGAAAAAAACCCGGACCCTGTTGAACTGCATCTGGTTACCAGAGAGGGAGTCATCAGAAACATCCTGCTGACTGCGGCAAGGATCCCGGAAACATCCCAGATGGTCATCTCCTTCATCGACAGTACGGAAAGGAACCAGGCACGGGATGTTCAGCGACTTGCAACCCTGATAAATTTCATTCCTGATGCAGTCTTCGCAATCAATACTCAGGGAGTTGTGATTGCCTGGAATCGATCAACTGAGGAGATGACCGGGGTTCCTGCTTCAAAGATCATCGGAACATCCAACTATGAATACTCAATTCCCTTTTATGGAGAGAGAAAGCCTATTCTCATCGATCTTGTCTCTGCATCTGCAGAAAAACTACAGGATCATCACTATTCAGGGATCGAGAAGAAGGGCATGTTCCTGATCGCAGAATCCAGAAATGCTAAACCAAAGGGAATCCCCCGGATATTGAAAGGATTTGCCGCCCCGCTCTTTGATGAGAACGGGATCGTGGTTGGTGCAATCGAAGGGATTCACGATGTGACAGATGTCACCCTTGCTCATGAAGCACTTCAGGAGAGTGAGGAACGATACCGGACCATCGTGGAGTATTCTCCGGTGATCATTTTTTCTCTTGATACCGGAAACGAAGAAAAAATTATCAGATCGATAAACCCGGCCTTTGAAGCGATCACCGGCTGGACTGTGCAGGAATGGATCGGAAGACCGGTGAAGGAGATCATGCATCCGGATGATTATTCCCTTGTCCATGTGCAGGGCAGACCCGTGATAACCGGGAATCAGTATGTATTCACCGGTGTGCGAATAGTATCGAGATCAGGGGATTTCAGGGAGGGCAATTATATCCGCATTCCCATTCTTCGGAGCGGGCAAATCCAGGGAGAACTGGGCTTTTTCCTGGATCTGACCGAGCAGCGAAGAGCAGAAGATGAACTCCGGTCATCTGAAGCAGAATTAAAGGCATTATTTTCCAGCATGGTTGATATTGTCATCGTACTGGACTTTGAGGGAAGATACCTTGAAATTGCTCCGACTAATCCGGAAAACCTCTACAAGCCGGCCGAGGAACTGATTGGAAAGACACTCTATGATATCTTCCCGGAAAAAGCAGCAGATTACATGTCCAATATTACCCGCTCCCTTGAGATCAAACAACCGGTTCATTTTGAATATTCTCTTCAGATCCAGGAGAGGCAGGTGTGGTTCTCAGCAATCATATCACCGATGACCAGTCATTCGGTCATTCTGGTTGCCAGGGATATTTCTGAACTGAAACGATCAGAAGAAGCCATAATGATCGCGAATAAAAAACTGAACCTTCTCTCGAAGATCACCCGGCATGACATTATCAATCTCCTTGCCGGTCTGAGCGGGTATCTGAACCTTTCTCTGGAGCTGGTAACCGATGAAACAGCCATAGATTATATCAAAAAGGCTGAAAAGGCTTCTGAATCAATTCTTCGCCAGATCGATTTCACCCGGGAATACCAGGATGTCGGGATTTACAAACCTGAATGGCAGAATATCGGAGAGATAATTGATGCTCTCGTGCAGGAGACAATTCCATCCGGAATTTCATGTATGCACGAGGTATCAGACATTGAAGTATATGCCGATCCCCTCCTCAATAAGGTGTTTTATACGTTACTTGAAAATTCCATCCGACATGGAGAGAGAGTATCAGAAATTCATATTTCTCGCCTTGAAAAGGAAGGGACTCTCTCTCTTATCTATGAAGATAACGGAGTAGGGATTGAGGTTTCAGAAAAAGAAAAGATTTTTGAGAGAGGGTTTGGGAAACATACCGGATTCGGATTGTTTTTAACGAAGGAAATTCTTTCAATCACCGGATTGTCAATACGCGAGACAGGTAAGAAAGGAGTTGGAGCACGGTTTGAGATCATGGTGCAGAAGGGTTCATTCCGGTATCTGAAGTAACATAAAATCGGGTTTTAACGGATGATTCAGATCTCTGATGAATGAACCGGTGTTCACACACCTCCCTTCTCATGGAAACAACAGGAGATGAATCATCCAGATCAATTACGTTATCAGAAAGATGCAGTAAAAAGGATTCGCGGGTGAGACTTCTATATCTGAATCAATAACATTATTCTATGATTAGAATAACCGGCATTCATCTTTTTTGTATAACTCTCTTTTTCTGTATCGTTACTCCGGCAGGGTCAGTTTCCGCGGGTTCTGACTCGCTCACTCCCATCTGGGAACAACTCCAGGATTGCCGGTTCGTTGACCTTACTCATACTTTTGAGC
>CAZXRT010000030.1:0-12196 GCA_964642535.1 uncultured Methanospirillum sp. | reverse complement strand
AACAAGGACTGCAACTATTTCAAGGATATTTAATTGTTCAGTCATGATTTATACTTGCAGAAGGGTTCCACAAAAAACAAGGACTGCAACAAGAATCAGTGCTTCAATGTATCCTTCTGTGTTAGATTTCTTGCAGAAGGGTTCCACAAAAAACAAGGACTGCAACCGTATTCCGGTGATGATTCCGGGAAGTTGGTAAGCCTTGCAGAAGGGTTCCACAAAAAACAAGGACTGCAACTTAATAATCTCATGAGAGTAATATCCGAATCCATCTTTGCCATCTTGCAGAAGGGTTCCACAAAAAACAATGACTGCAACCAATTGGAGCACGTTACTTCTGATACATCGACCATATTTCTTGCAGAAGGGTTCCACAAAAACAAGGACTGCAACGGAGTACCATACGTTCCAAACTCATCACTATCAGTCTTACTTGCAGAAAGATTCCATAGAAAACAAGGACTAAAACTACTGAAAGAATCCGAACTTCTGACTGCTGTCTGCTACTCAAAAAAGATTCCATAAAACAAGGACTGCAATTTCTGGGTTCGACGCAATACATTTGTACCAGTGTAACCTTGCAGAATGGTTCCATAAAAAACAAGGACGGTAACTCCTCTGATGTGAGCATAACCCGTGCGGCGTACCATTCTTGCAGAAGGGTTCCACAAAAAACAATGACTGCAACTCTACTATTGCCCGCTTACATGAATCTCATATGTATCCTTGCAGAAGAGTTCCATAAAAACAAAGAAAGTATCGAATTTATAAAAGAACGTCATTCGAACTGCCGTTGATGAAGTTGTTATGATACGTGAAAAAATATCCATCCCTGTATTCATCGTGAATTTGCAGAGATGGAAGAAGAATAGGATGCTAGTATTACAAATGAATCATTGTATGATCTTCCTGCTGCTTGTATTCGTGGGTGCAGCAGCAATTACTGGTGGTTGCACATCAAAACCAGAATACGGCATAATAAATGATAAGCGTATTGTGAATGATGGGTATGGAAATGATGTTTATCGTATGGTTTATACCATCTCACCGGGTGAGTTGATTGATATACCGGTTAGCCGGGAGACATACGAGAAGTATCAGATCCACGAATATGCACCGATAGAAGAGGCTTGTGAATGTGGAGACAAAGGTCTTTTCTAGAAAGATCTATCCTTAACACGGAGAAAAGATCAAACCGATAATCCAGGATGCAAAAAGCGGTTTTGCTCTTCGTGATAATCTCTTATCAGAAAAAAGTGATGGATCGATATACTCTATTGATGATAATAACCCATATACAAATTGCGATGGAAACATGGAATATCCTACGGGATAGATATCCTCTATATTAATTACAAAGAACCTCTTCAGTCTCTTTTTATCTTGGATCACCCATCTCCATTTTATCTTTCACCTTCCCATCTCCTCGCATGACAGACCGTTCAGATCTGGTCATTAACGGGTATGGAGCATCACTCAGAAAAAAGAGCAATCGCTTCATCATTGAGCATGAAGGAAAAACCCATGAATATGCCGCATCTCTGATCAGACAGATCCTTATCACCGGAGCAGCCTCGATCTCATCAGGTGCTCTCCAGCTGGCTGCCGAACAGGAAGTGGATGTGGTAATCTCAACACAAAAGGGAGAACCTTCCTGTCGTCTCATTCCCTGCCATGGGGGAGGGATAGCCACCATACGAAGAGCACAGATCAGTGCTGCCGGACGGGATGAAGGATATCACCTTGCATCATCTGCAATCAGGGCGAAGATGATTCACCAAGGACGACTTCTTGCCACGATGGGGAGACGACGAGATGATCCCTTCCTGATCAGTGAAGGAGAACGAATTTTATCCCTTACATCCCGTATTTCTCCAAAAGGAAACCTCACCGATCATGCAGAAGAACTCAGGGGATGGGAAGGTGAGGCCTCACATCTGTATTTCTCCGCACTTGGAAGGGTAATTTCACCCCCCATCTATCCCGGCCACCGGTCCCACCAGTCACCTGCAGATCCCTGTAATGCAGCACTCAATTACGGGTATGGCATTCTCTATAACGAGATCGAGAAGGCATGCATCCTTGCCGGGCTTGACCCGTATGCCGGATTTCTTCATGCAGACCGGTACGGTCATAAGTCCCTTGTGTATGATCTCATCGAACCTTACCGTCAGCCACTTGTTGATCGCATGATCCTCACCCTAGCGGTAAAAGGACTTCTTGGTCCCGGGGACCTTGATGAAAAAGGATACCTGGGAGCTGATGCCAGAAGAAGGATCATTACCGCCATCCTATCCCGGCTTGATGAGGAACGGGAGATCGCAGGGAAAAATACGACCTTCAGGAGTTACATCAGGGATGATATACACCGTGTTGCCCGCTATCTTGCTGAGGGAAGGCCCTATGCTCCCCTGGACTGGAAGTGGCACTAATGGTGACATGGGTGTTGTATGACATCACTGATAACCGGGTCAGAACCCATGTTGCCTCCATCTGTCTTGATTACGGCCTTATCAGGTTTCAAAAGAGCGTCTTCTGCGGGGAAACCGACTCTGCCACACTGGAGAGGATCCGTACCAGAATCATAGAGCTGGTTGGAACAATCGAAGAAGGAACCGCAGCAGTCTCTATCTTCACCATCTGTGATACCTGTATGAAAAACCATTCCTATATCGGAACCAGTACAGAACCTGCGATCACCCACAAGACCGGCCTGATCATCATCGGGTAGCAGAAAGAGAGGAGAGGGAATGATGCAGGAAGGGATAATTATAAATTCCCCAACCTCAAATAGGTAAGTAGGTACGTAGATCAATAGTGGTAACTATATATCTACGCTTATTCTTCTTCTTGTACCCGCGTTTTCTGGTATTTTCATACAGACAGATACGCTGTTGTATCTTTTCAGTTCAACCAGGATTTATTCACATCATCCTATAGAGATCATCATTGTATCTTTCATGATATGCCAGAACGGAATTCATTCTGCCGACGCATGTACCAGGAGAAGAAGAATTCGGATTAGAAGGATAAATTGAGTGAGAATATGCTAAAATGTAACCCAGACCCTGGAAGATGAATGTGATTCCCATCATCAGAAACTGGAAATACCCGGATCTGAAAATCCGGCTATCTGGACCATTTTTCGATTCATCGGGTGAATATCGTGCAAAATCAGAGTAAATCAAATCATACAGATTTATCTGGAACCCCGGATAAACTGCACCATGTGGAACCAGACACCAGAACAGTAGTGGTGGCTGCACTCCTCCACGATATCGGCAAGTTCATGCAACGTGCTGGCATTGCTCATGATGAGCGATACGGATCACTCGGTCGTGATGAATTCGGATGGACCGGAGCCCATGCAAAATGGAGTGCGGACTTCGTCAGGCACTATCTTGGTGATGAGAGCATCGAAGATATTGTCCTGTGTCATCACAACCCTGATGAATCGTCCTGCAGCCATCTTGCCAGAATTGTAAGGGATGCAGATCACCTGTCTTCTGCGATTGACCGTAAAGGCAGGGCAGATACGGGAAAAGTACAGGAAGAACCGCTTAAAGCAATCTTCCCTGAAATACTAACAGACAAGGAGATTCACAACAAATCGGCTGAATTATTCTATCCCCTGAAACAACTGGCAATCAGCCGGGACTCGTTCCCGGTCAAACGATCAGAGATCCTTCTTTGGGACCTGAAACCGGCATATCTGCAGCTTTGGAAACTGTTTACCGCCGAATGCGAAAGGCTCCCGAAGAATCCACCGGTGCAGACACTTCTTGCCCTGATGCGTAAGTACACATCGTGTATTCCTTCAGCAGTGTACAAGAATGAACCTGATATCCCGCTCTATGACCACGCGACCACAACGGCAGCAATCGCCCACTGTCTCCATACCGGTGAGAAAGAACGGCCGTTTTTGCTGGTACAAGGAGACCTCTCCGGGATCCAGGATTTCATCTTCCGGACCATTGTACCGGAACAGGCACGGAAAGGAACCGCAAAACGACTTCGGGGGAGATCATTCTGGCTGACGCTGATGCTTGATGCCGTCTGTGAAGAGATCAAAAAAAGCTGCCAATTGTATGAAAATTCGGTTCTCTGGAATACCGGGGGCAAATTCCTCATCCTTGTCCCAAACAGCAGAGCAAACCGGGACAATATCACGGTTATCAGCAGACGGGTCAACGATCACCTCCTGCACCGGCTCTCCGGCACTCTGTATGTCGGGATAACAGCGCTTGAAACAGGCACCGATGAACTGAAAGACTTCGCTGCACTGACAGACCGCCTTGCTGGCCTCTCTGCCGCGAAGAAGAAACAAAAGTTCCTTGAATGCGGGTTATCATTCGATGTTGCCGGATCAGAGCAGCCTCTCAGCAGGTACTGCCCGGTATGCGGATCTCTGCTCTCCGGTGATGACTGTCAGGAATGCGAACAGTTCAGAAGTATCGGAACCAAGATTGCTCGTGCAAAGTGGCTTGTCAGGGGGAGAAATCTACCGGTCAGCTTTGAGCGATACGGTCTTTCAACGAGTTATGACTTTCAGATCAAGGAGCCTGAATCCGGGGATTATGAACTGTTTGCGATCAATAATACAACTATTCCGGTGAAAAACCCGGGAGGGTGCGGATTTCTCTTCCTCGGAAACACGGTCCCGATGGATCATAACCAGGTCCTCTCGTTCAGCGGGATGGCCCAGCTGGCACCGGGAGCAGCCCGCCTGGGATACATCAAGGCTGATGTTGATAACCTGGGTAAGATCTTTGCCCGTGGCCTTCCCGATGATGATCGAAGTATATCACGGATCCATACACTGAGCAGTCAGCTCCAGTATTTCTTTGCCGGATACCTGAATGCCATCTGTAATGAGTTCATGGTTTATTCAGATCTCTGTAATGAATGTAAAAATAAGAAGATAAAGACCATCGTTATCACCGACGGTGATGATGATGCCGGTGATGAAACGCCCCGGACTCGTACCCTGTATGATGTACCTGATGCCTGCCCTACATGCAGGGAGAAATACGGGATCAGCAAGTTCTGCATCACCTACTCAGGGGGAGATGATCTCCTGATTATCGGTCCGTGGGACGATGCCATCAGACTTGCGAACCGGATATACGAGGAATTCACATCATTTACCGGAGATAACAAGAATATCACCCTCTCTGCGGGAGTTGCCATGGTCTCACACCGTCTCCCGGTATCGAGGGCTGTCATGATAGCAGAAGAACTGCTTGAGAAGGCAAAGGACTGGAGAGTTGAGAAGGCCGAAGCGAATGGAACAAGAAAACTTGTGATGGAGAAGAACCGTATTGCCGTGTTTGACGAATGTCTTCCCTGGAAAGACGGCACCGGCGAGAAGAGTCTCTCATCGCTAATACCTATCGCAGATCGGCTCATGGATGCAGTGAAAAACCGGGATATCTCAAAGAGCATGGTATATTCACTGCTGACGCTCTGGGATCAGACCTTCTGGGACTGTGCTGAAGAAGAACCTGCCATGCAGACTCATACCCGTCTGACCAGACGCAGATTTCTCCCCAACCTGCGGTACCTGATGAAACGCAATATCAGGCCGTCTAACCTTGGTGCGATGGAAGAGATCATCGTCCCGGCATTCCCGTGGATCAAACTCCCCGTATACTGGACCAGCCTGGCTCTTCGGGGCGATGGAAAGAGAAGTAACGAACAAATCAGAGGATAAAGAGGAGAAATAATGCCCAGACCAAATTATGGCAACTCAAGCGGATCGAACAGACAGTATTCATCACAACCCCCGTCACGTCCACCATACCAGGGGTCAGGCGGTGGAAGCCGGTCATCCGGATCAGATATAGAGCCCGTTATCAGAAGGATCAAGGAACTGAAACAACTCGCAGACCTCCCGGTCGAAGAGATCTCAAAAGAGGACGGTATCGCAGAAAAACTCGCGAAAGATCGAAATTTCCGTGGAAACCTGAAAACGACCCAGCTCCGGAAGTTCTTTGATACCATTGTCAGTAACCAGGAGAGATTGAAGAGCGGAGGATGGGATCTCATCGAGTCTGACTTTCACATGATCCGCCCCAACCTGGCATACGCAAAAGGGAGAAAACTCATTCCCGATGATTTCTTCCACCTTGTCTCTGCGTGTCTTGAGAAGGTGAATCCACCCGGAACAGACGATACACAGAGAAAGGAGAATTATAAACGGTTTGTCGAACTCATGCAGGCCCTCGTAGCCTATATCAAATATTATGGAGGACAGTGAATGCAGCTCATCAGAAATTACCTGATTCGTGGAGAGATCGCCTGCCATACCGGCATCCATATCGGTGGAGTATCAGAATCGCTCAAGATCGGAGGAACTGATTCCCCGGTGATCATGAACCGGATGACCGGGTATCCGTACATCCCGGGTTCATCGATCAAGGGGAAGATGCGATCCCTGCTTGAACTGAGACAGGGAGCACCCTGGCTGGATAAAAATGGAGATCCCCATAAGTGTAATGATGAGAAATGCGATCTCTGTATTTCATTCGGACGGAGTGCAGAGCAGAGTGTGATGAGCGGGCCGACCCGGTTGATCGTGCGTGACAGTCACCCGACAGATGAGACGATGGAACTGTGGAAGAATAATGACGATATCCTTCACGGGACCGAGATAAAGGGTGAGAACTACCTGAACCGGATAACCTCGATGGCAACACCACGGTTTGTGGAACGGGTTCCGGCAGGCTCCTCATTCAGGTTTGAGATGGTCTTTGCCGTGTATGATAGCAGTGATGAAGCACGGCTCCGTCTCGTCTTTGAAGCGATGACACTGCTCGAAGACAACTACATCGGGGGATACGGAAGCCGGGGGTCAGGGAAGATCACCTTTGACAAGATCGAACTTCTGGAGAAGACATCAGAGGATTACAAGAGCGGAAAGGACTGGCACAGTGTTGAGAAGACTGCAGGAGCGACATCGGCTCATGGGATTCTTGAACGGCTGTAACCGGGAGGCTGACCGATGCAGGCAGTCTATCTGACACCCCGTTCAACATTTCCCGGATCATTTCCGTCAAATACGCTCTTTGGAGCGATCTGCAGTGCCATGGCAGATCTCGGCGAGGATGTGGGGGCCTTTGTGGATGCATTTTCCGGCCAGCCACCTCTCCTGGTCAGTTCGTGCTTCCCGTTTACCGGGACTGCAGATAAGGCGACCCGGTTATACCCGATGCCCTCATTTCCCCTGCAGGGATCGACACCGGTTGAGTTTGACAAGATGAAGAGGCTGAAGAAACTCAGGTACGTGGATGAGAACATCTTTACGCGGCTGAGTAATGGCAGCCTGAAGATGGAGACGATGCTCACGACCTGGGACCGGTTCAGTTTTGATCCGAAAACCGGCATCATGCGGAGTGAACGCGATCGGAGCGAGTTCAGACAGGAGGAGGTCGATATCCCCCATAACCGGATCAATCGTCTCTCCTGTGCTTCAGACGAGTTCTATCATACCAACGGGTCCCACTATTCCGGTGGAGGACTCTATTTCCTGATAGATTTCAGGGATCGTTCGTATGAAGCACCGGTCAATGCCGCGATCCGTCTTCTCGCAGACCAGGGAATCGGGAAACGGCGATCATCAGGGCAGGGACACTTTGCTCTCACCGTCGGATCCTGTGACCTGGATCTGAACCTCTCAGCACCATACCTGACAAGCCTCTCGCGGTTCCTTCCCCACTCGCTCTCTCCCTTTGGCGGGGAGATCTGGTATGATCTCCAGATGATTCGGGGGCGGAGCGGTGATGGGATGATGAAACCGGCGGTGATGATGCTTGGCGAAGGAGCAGTCTTCAAAAATACCGGGGATCCGGGATATGGCAGGGTTGCCACGGTTCGGGAGAGCCCGCGGATGGTTGAGTTCGGGGTTGCTTTTCCGGTCGGGATGAGGTGTCTGTCATGAAGATCACCCTTACCGCGACCAGTCCGGTGCATATCGGAACAGGGCAGGTGTATCATCCCAACGAGTATGTCGTGACCCAGACAAAGGAAGGTGTACAGTTCTTTTCCCGGATTAACCAGTCCGTCTTTATCAAAGGACTGTCTCCTGATCTGCGGGAGGAATTGACTGATGCGATGATGGATGACGGGTTTTCCCTGAGCGAGTTCTTCAGGGCCCATTCCCTGAACCATACCGAGTGTAGAAGGTACCGGATTGAGAACCACACCGGTAAAAAAGATCCTGCAGAGATCAGGGAGTGTATCAAGACTGCCGACAGACCGTTCATCCCGGGCAGCAGCCTGAAAGGAGCCATCCGGACAGCTCTGCTCTGGTGGGAGGCACGAAACGATTCACGGATGTGTGATATGATCAGGACAGACTTGGAGAACGACAGGAACTGGAGAGGCAAACGTTCTATCGGGAGTTCATATGTCTCACGGGTCTTTCACTGCTCAACGGAGCGACCTGATCCCAGGTATGATCTTCTCAGGTTCCTCCAGGTGAGTGACTGCATGTCATCGGACCGTAGGCTTTCTGTTGAATGTGTCAGGACTTCGTCCCTGAAAGGACAATCATTGCAACCGAAGTCATATGAAATCTATGCAGAATGTGTGACCGGGACGTTTTCAGGCACGATTGGTGGACTGGATCAGATCTCCCGGGTGGATCGGGATCAGAAATACTCGTACCTGAAGGATCGTATCCGGCTGCTGGGGAT
The DNA here is from genome assembly GCA_964642535.1 of uncultured Methanospirillum sp. Lineage (GTDB taxonomy): Archaea > Halobacteriota > Methanomicrobia > Methanomicrobiales > Methanospirillaceae > Methanospirillum. The sequence continues at coordinate 3,500 of CAZXRT010000030.1, read as the reverse complement.
GAAGGATTCCGGTGATATTGATGCAGTAGCACCCCACCTGAACAAGGTGATCGGCGAGTGGAGCCGGTGGTGCCTTGACCACGAAAGGAAACTGGTCGCCGACCAGGGAGCCGAGTATGAAGGGGCTCTTGATCAGGTGAAGGACCAGGTGGATGCTGCAACGCATATCAGGCTCGGGTTTGGGATCGGAACATTATACCAGACCCTGATCGGGCTTATCAGTGAGCAGGATGCAGAACTTGCCGTGGAACTGATTAACGGGTACCATCTTGGTAAGTACCCGAGAAATGAGGAGTTTGGGGAGATTGTTCCCCCATACCCGAAGTCTATTGAGTTCTCACGGTCAGATGAGGCATTTGGATGGATGAGGTTTGCAGCGGAATGATCTCGGGGTACTCTTCCGTCATGCGGATTCCGCTTCGGTACCTGGTCCTGCACACAGACCGGCCGGTGGAAGAGACCGGGACTAACCTGCGGGGGTATATCGGAAACCGGTTCAGGGAGTATCCACTCCTTCATCACCACCTTGATCGCCCGATCCTTGCATATCCCAAGGTCCAGTATAAGGTGATCGGGGGAACGCCCTCCATCCTCGGGATTGCAGATGGTGCCTCAGTGATAAGGGAGATTTCAGACGAGATTACAGAACTGGTGTTTCTGCATTCCCGATATGATGTTGTCCAGCGTGTCGCCTATGACCAGATGATCCCGATCCACCCGGTATCACAACCGGTCCAGTACCGGTTCACTTCCCCCTGGCTTGCACTCAACGGGGAGAATTACCGGAGATGGCGGGGAATGTATGACTGGCGGGAACGAAAGAACCTGCTCAACCGGATCCTGATCGGAAACCTCCTCAGTATGGCAAAGGGACTCGGGGTGGTGATCGATGAACGGCTGATTGTCCATACCATGCTTGAGCAAGTGCCGGTCAGGTATAAGGGAGTTGAACTGACCGGTTTTACTGGTTCATTCACGGTGAACCTGCAGATGCCGGAGTATATCGGGATTGGGAAGGGAGTATCACAGGGTTTTGGTACCGTCCGCCGGGCTCCGCTCAGGTCACCGAAGAGGAAGGGGGATGAGGATCACTCCTCTTTCTCCGGGTGACTCCTGCCGTGGATCATCAGAATACGGCAAATGTTCCAAAGCACGGCACTTCCCTGCCTGGGACACTCCCATTCAGAAGAACTCACATGATACAGCCTATTACAGGGACTCAGGTGATGAATAGTCGGCCAGTAATCTGACCGATATCCCGTTCATCATCTCTCTGGTTTTCATTACCCCAGATCGCATAAAAGACAATTTTACTCAGAAATACCAGGTATTCATACCGAAGGTGATATTACATGAAGATACTATACGTACTGTTAGTGCCCGTTCTCTGCACGGTTCTGATTGCGGGCTGTACTTCTTTTGAACATTCAGAGGCAGGAGCCTCAAAGATTGTCCCTGATGATAATTCAGGACTGAATGCTTCTGCATACCAGGATGGTACCGGGGGATCTCCCCCTGCAGATGCAGGCGAACTGCTCCGGAAAGGGAAACTCAACGAGACAGAATCTCTGTTTCGATCCCGAGTAGTGGGAAACAACACGACATCGTCAGACTGGTTCAATCTCGGGGTGGTCCTGATGGAAGAGAAGAAGTTCCCGGAGTCGATGGAAGCATTTGAGAAGGCTGACCTGGCTGGCCTTGATCAGAAGGATCCCTACTGGTACAGCAAGGGAATAGTAAACCTCGGGATGGGTCACTATGAAGAGGCGGAACGATATTTCAGGCTGATTGAGCCGAACGACACCCTGTATGCACCCGGTCTTGTTCTCACCGGGATCGCAAAGCGGTTTTCCGGTCACGGAGACGGGATCGATGAGATGAAGGAGGCTGAACAGTTCGACCAGACCTGCCGGATTGCGGCTGATAACCGTGAACTCTTCAGCATAGAGGAGGCAGACCCGGAGTTTTCCATGCCTTCGTTTGTCAGTCCTGGTTCGGATGTCCTTGAGCGGGAGGGGAATGAGAGAGTTGTTGCCGATCTTGAGGAACTGGTTGCTGCCTATTACCAGACGCATGAGTACAGCTCAGAAGATCTCTTTGTCTGCACCGATATGGCCCTGGATCTCTGGGATCAACTCAAAGCGAAGGGTATCCCTGCGTATATCGTGATTGGATGCCTGGACAAGCGGTTCCCGTCCGATGAAGAGTTCGATCATGCCTGGGTGGTTGCCGAACCGGTGAGCGGGAAGTATGTTGCCCTTGATGCGACGAGTGGTGAAGCAAATCTGACAAACGAGCGGTATTATCACGGATATTACTTTGATAATCCGAAGAGTCTGAAGGAGTATACCGACCTGATCGATGATTACCAGAACCAGGCCGATGTGGTAAACCGGATGGTTGACCGGTATAACCAGCGGCACCGGGAGTATTCAGCTGCTCTTTCAGATCTGAATCAGAACGTGGAGATTTATAACATCAGGTATGCACAGCGATCGCTCTCTGCTTCCGAATACGGACATGCTGCCTCTCTGGAGGCAAAGATCGACGCCCAGCGGGTGAAAGTAGAAGCGATGGAAGAGGAACTGGCATCACTGGATGATCAGATCTCAGCAGAGAGGAGCCACCTGAAGTCTGCTGCGGTTCGTCTGAAGAGTCTTCCTGCTCAGATACGGACCGCAGATCTTCGGGTGCAGACGCCGCTGCCGGTTCTACTCTCCTGAGCGGCTGAATTGTTCTGGTCCCGGCAGATGAGGATCACCGGGGCCACCATCTCTTATTCGAATTTCAGGTGAATTATGAAGAGAATTCTTGCTTTCTGTATCATTCTGGCAGTCCTTTTCCCGGCTGCCGTTTCAGCATCGACTACTGACTATTCAACGGTTGCATACAAGGAACTTGCACGCCATCCTGATGCCCACACCGGTGACCTGGTACAGGTGACCGGAGAAGTGAACCAGGTGATCGGTGATGACGAGGAGGGATATACCGTCCGGCTGCTCACGGGGAGGGCGGAGTACGGGGATTATTATGTCGGTGATGACATCTTCGTCTATTTCCCGGCCCTTTCAGAGCGAATCCTGGAAGATGATATCATTACGGTGTATGGGGAGAGTGCGGGACTCTATACGTACGAGACGATTCTCGGGGCTGAACGGACGATCCCCCTGCTTCGAGGCCACTCCTTCGTCCTGGTGGGATGAGGGGTTGATTTCCCTTCAAAACAAGGGGCCCCTGAGGGCAGGGAAAGAAATCTCTATCACCCCACGGGGAGATGTATATATGTGAAAGTGCTCCATGCTGGTGGGAGGTTTAAACCTTTCGGAAAGATGGGGTTTTTCGGGCAGGAATCAGAGATCGGAGAAGATTTTTGGCTCTTGCAGAAGGGTTCCACAAAAAACAAGGACTGCAACTGTGTCATGGGTGTTACGAAGTGTTACGAATGTACTGACTTGCAGAAGGGTTCCACAAAAAACAAGGACTGCAACACAGGTACACCC
>CAZXRT010000029.1:0-12230 GCA_964642535.1 uncultured Methanospirillum sp. | reverse complement strand
TGGGAGTATGATATCATCAGGGATGAGTTCATTTTTGATGATCGTTTTTACTCATTGTATGGAACCACCGCAGAGAAAGAAGGCGGACAGAAGATGACGGTGGAGATGTACTTCCGGGAGTTTATTCATCCTGATGATGTTGCAATGGTCAGAGAGGTGGTCAGAAAGGCCTTGTCAAATCAGAAGGGTGACGAGATCACAAGGCTTGAGCACCGTATTATCCGAAGAGATGCGCAAATCAGGCATGTTCTTGTGTGTTTATACATTATCCGTGACTCATCAGGAAAACCGATCAGATCCTATGGTGCCAATCAGGATATTACCGAACGAAAGAAGGTTGAAATTGCACTCCGAAAGAGTGAAGAGCGGTTTCAGGCGATTACCCTGAATGCGGGTTCGTGGATATGGGAAGTGGGCCCTGACGGCTTGTTCAGATATTCAAGTCCGGTTGTAGAGCAGATCCTGGGATATACCCCACAGGATCTGGTTGGAAAACTACACTTCTATGATCTCTTTGATCCGCAGTGCCGTGATGAACTCACGGCGATGGCAATGGATGCGATCAGGCTCCGAAAACCGTTTAAAAATTTTGTTAACATCAATCAGCATCGCAATGGGGAGCGGGTATTCCTTTCTACAAGTGGAACCCCGGTATATGATGAAAATGGGGCATTTACCGGATATTCCGGGGTTGATAACGATATCACAATGGAAAAAACCGCCAGTGATAACCTGAGAAAAAGCGAGGAGAGATACCGGCTCTTAGCTGATAATGTTACTGATATCATCTGGAAGACAGATGAGCACCTTAATCTCACCTATATCTCTCCGTCGGTCACCAAACTGAGAGGCTTTACCCGGGAAGAAGTGCTGAAGACCCCTATCAGCGAGTCGATGACGCCTCAGTCATATCAGTGTGTGATGGCCCGTTACTCCCAACTAATGGAAAATCTTACGAATGGTTCACTCATCCCTGAAAACCAGGCTATTGAACTTGAACTGTACCGCAGGGACGGGTCTACCTTCTGGGCTGAAATGGTTATTAATTTGGTTTTTGATGACAATCAAAAATTATCCGGCTTTATCGGCGTCACCCGTGACATTACCCGGAGAAAGCAGGTTGAAGAAGCATTGCGGAAGGTCAATCACCAGTTAAGCATCCTCACCGGTATGACCCGTCATGACATTCTGAACAAACTATCTACGATATACACATACCTTGATCTCATTGAAGGAAAAAACACTGATCCCCTGTTATCGCAGTATTTCTCACCCATGCTGGCTGCAACCAGTGCTATTCAGTCTCAGATTGAGTTTACCCGTGTGTATGACAAGGTGGGTTCGCTTGAACCCCGGTGGATACGGCTTTCTGAAATGGTATCAGATCTTGTATGTCCCGATTCTGTCTCTTTCAGGGCTATTGGTGACGATTGTTCGGTATTCGTAGATCCCTTATTCCCAAAAGTATTCTTTGCATTTCTTGATAATTCCCTTCGTCACGGGCAGCATGTTTCAGAAATTACACTCTCTTCCCGAGAGATGGGAACTTCCCTTATCATTGAATGGAAAGATAATGGGGCAGGAATTGCGGATGATGAAAAAGAACTGATCTTCGAAGAAGGGTATGGAAAACATACCGGAATAGGTCTTTTTCTCATTCGTGAAATTTTGCTGCTGACTAACATCAGGATACGGGAAACCGGAGTTCGAAACACCGGTGCATGTTTTGAGCTGACTGTTCCCCGGGATGGATGGCAGAGAGTCACTGGTTCTTCTCGTAATATTTCTGGTCTAACGGGCAGGTTGGAATAACCTCTCTTTTGCACAAAGACAGAATCTCCGTGGCCCGGTCATCGCAGTAGCGCAATATTACCCGGGAAGGGTTATCGGGGGCATATCGGCCATACATGGGGCATCAGGTATTATACTTATAATTACGGTATTTCCCTCCCGGAACACGGATTTCAAATCTTACCCCCACGCCGTATCCACCGTTTTCAATGATTGTGATTCCTGTTACTGATAAAATCTCCCTGATAAAAAAGAGACCATATCTGCTCTTTTCTGCGGATTCAGGTTCAAATCCTTTTTCAAATATTCTCTCCTTGCTGTCCGGTGCAATCCCCCCGCCATTATCCTCAAACCAGATGACCATCTCTCCTGCCTCTTCCTGACTGGTCATCTTGATAACCGTGACATTTTTTCCATGCTGTAATGAGTTTTTGATAAGGTTATACAAAACCCGGTCAAGCAGCATATCAGCATATATTTCCAAATTAGACAGTTCAAACCGCCACTCAACACGGGAGAGAAGCTCATGAATATCATGGTGCTTGACGAGATCTGAAATCCGCTGCCAGTCAGGAGGCATGGTCCCAAGATCCTTGTACTGCCGCGTGAATTCGATGAGTTTTTTCATCTCATCAGTCGCCTTCTGGATCGTATTCAGGTGTATTCTCTGTTTTTCATCGGATAGAAGATTGTTCAGTTCATTACAATGAAATACAGCAACCATGATCCAGTTCAGGATATCATGCCTGGTAATCCCATACATGATCTGCAGCTTGGTGTTTACCTGTCTCACTGCTTCCTGTACCCTGTGATTTGCTTCGATATCATGAATCTGAATGATCATACAGGGTTTGGAGTCTATCTCTATCTCCGAGAGCGTGACTATCGTAGTGCAGGGAACTCTGTTACGGTTCTGTACCTGTATCTCCTGTTGCACCACTGATTTCTCCCCTGTGCCATATTCCAGAATGGAATGGAGAATCTGGCGGTTTATTCCGATATTGAGGGTATCGATCAGCTTGGTTTGTACTTCGTCTTCACTGTAGAGGAAAAACCTTTCAAACTCACGATTCACCTCAAGGATAATCCCTTCGTCATTGACAATCGCAATCGCGTCACGGTTTTCCTGAAATAACTTCAGGCATTTGTCATGGTTTTCCTTCAGCGTCCTTTCAGCCTCTTTTCTCTCCGTAATGTCAGTAAAAACGACGAGAATTGCCTGCGTGTTTTTGTATTTAACCGAAGATCCCTTCACAATTACCGAGCGGCGTTTGTTGTCTCTCGTCAGAAGCTCTATCTCGTAGGGTTTAGGGTTTTGCCCGCTGATACGTGCTGATATTGCATTTTCTGCGGTTTTTCTGTGCTCTGGGGCTACAAAAGAGGAAAGCGGGTTGTTCAGTACTTTCTCTGATGAATATCCGAGTCCGTTAATAAACGCAGGATTTACATACAGGAGATCTGCATCAAGACTGTAGACGATGATGTAATCAGGCATATTGTCTGCCAGGCTGCGACTGAATGCCTCACTCTCACTTATTTCATCAACGAACCGGTTCTTTTCATCAAGACTTCCAAGCAGGGTTTTATCATCATATTCCTTGAGAAGAAGCAGAAATCCGATGCCACTGACAAGCATGATAAAGAAAAGGAGAAGAAATTCAACCGACTGACTGTAATTGGCAGAATACAGGGTGTAACCACTTGAAGGCGGGAAAAGTGATGCGTTCAGCCTGACAAAACTTGTTATGCAGAAAAGGCCATACAATGCTCCAAGAACACGCCGAAGCAGTGATTCGCCTGCATAATAGATAAGGAAGCCGGCACAGGGAAGGAAGAGGATAATGCCGATCAGTGATGCGAGGGCTACTCTGATATTATCAGGAGATGAAACCAGAAGTATCCAAGCGATTACTGAACCGGATGCCAGGATAGTATATACGTGTTCTGCAGGTCTTCGAACCTGGTCAGAGTTGATCATTGCCAGGGCTTCATATGCGAATCCCACAAAAAGAAGGGAATTTCCTCCCAGAATGGATACCACGGAAGGAATATCTCCACGAAGCATGAACACAAGCCATGCTGTTGTCTGGCAGATTTTTCCTGCGATGAACTGATGATACGGTCTTTTTTTCTCCGGGCTGGTCTGATACGCGGCAAGAATGATGGCCGTTGTCAGGTTCCCCAGAAAAAGAAGAGTAAAAACCGTCTGAATATCCAGGTGTGTCAGTGGCATTTCCTTATCTCCCCTCTGTTTCGGTGATCATATATGAGAGCGGGTACAGGGGAGGTATACGATCCTGATTCTATTCAATAGTTTGTCTCATAAAATCCTCCTGGGTATCGGTCAGGATTTTCCGATATCCAGGTTCGATAGTATGAATCAGGCTGCAAAGGATACCTAATATACTTCAGAATCATCTTTTTTTGTAAGTATCGTTCCCGTATATCGCCTTGATTGTTCTGCTGATCTCCCGGAACCGCTTTTTTTCAAATCTTTTCAGCCCGATTTCAGCCTTATCATGCTCAAAAGCTGCTTCTTTCAGAATTTTCCGGTATCTCTCCAGACGGGATCCTGACAGTTTTCCCTGTAGTACTGCCTCCCTGACGACACATCCCGGTTCCTGATCATGGGTGCAGTCAGAAAACCGGCATTGCACTGCTAACTGGTGGATATCATCAAACACTTCAGAAATACTCTCTTCAGCTGTCCAGATCCTGATCTCCCGCAGACCCGGGGTATCAATAAGTGAACATCCATCCGGGAGAGAGACAAGATGCCTGACGGTAGTTGTATGCCGTCCTTTCCCGTCATCATCTCTTATATCTCCAGTTTTCTGAATTTCAGTCCCATACAGCGCATTTACAAGGGTTGATTTTCCGACTCCCGAAGATCCCAGTAATACAATGGTTTTTCCTTCAGACAGGTATGGCAGCAGTTGTTTAAGGCCGGTCCGGTTTGCTGCACTCAGGGGTATGACGGGGGTGTCTCTGATCTCAGATACGATCTCGTGAATCTGTTTTGAGATGTCATCACAGGTGTCTGATTTATTCAGAATGATGACCGGATTTGCACCAGATTCCTTAGCAATCAGGAGGTATCGTTCAATCCGGGAGATATTGAGATCTGCTCCGGGTTCGGTTACGATACATACGGTATCGACATTCGCTGCCAGGTTCTGCTGCCCGGCTGAATCTCCCGCTCCCCCACGTGAAAGGACGGTTTTTCGTGTCAGGAGAGAAACGATCATATCTGCACCGGATTCCGGCTGATGAAGTATCACGACAAAATCCCCGACTACCGGAAAGATCTGTTTTGATTTTAACGCACCTGATACCGGAACTGAGATGATGTCGCCGGGGATGATCACCTCATATCGTGTTTTCTGAACCGTACAAACCCTTCCAGGCAGATAGGGGCCCTGGTATTTATCAAAGAGATCCTGCCAGTACCCGTTCCATCCGGGTATTACCTGTGATTGAGAAGAAGATTTATGGTGGAAAGTATCCTGCATCATCCTAGGTTGCCTTGGAATAATAACTGATTTATGGAGTATATACCGGACAGGTAATGATGGCTTTTTTCATAACGATTACCTTCAATCCGGCTAAGCATCCACTATACACACTGCTTCTATGTGCTAACGATATCACATGAGGATGATGGAAGCAGTTATACATCTGTTACTCCTTCAGGTGTCGGAGCATCTGATTTCAATCATGATGATGCAGGTTTTGTTGGTTTCAGGGCATATGTTGAACCGGAAACCTCGGTCGGACCTGTCTGGAATGAACTGGTATATGACCGGGCTATGAAAATCACTCCCTGATTTTCCAGATTATCAATACCCAAAAAGGGATGGATCCGGATAATCACCATCCAAACCCAAAGGTATGCAGAATGTTGAAATGGGGGAAAGTGCTATTTGGGGATACTGGAATTTTCTGATGAACAAGATCTGACCTTTTCACCTCCTGAATATTCCCGTTCGCTGCTTTTCCTGCTTTTTCCTGTACAATTTTATATCTTTTTACTTCAGGTCGATCTTACGGACTGTCTCCCGTGGTTTTGGTTCCCGCTTGGGAATAACAAGTTCAAGAATGCCGTCTTTCATGGTTCCCTCTGCATTTTGTGATTCCACTTCTTCAGGGAATCTGATATCGCGTCGGAACGATGAATAGTACCGCTCACGGTGCAGGTAGTTCTCATGTTCTTTTTCAGATTTTTCTTCCTTTTGTGCCTGTATTGACAGACCACCATACGAGATGTTTACTTCAACATCGTCTCTGGTCATCCCGGGAAGTTCAACCCTGACTTTATAGTGATCCCCTTCATCAATAAGATCCAAGGGGGCATAATGAACCGTCTGCCGATCCTGGCCACTTCGAAGGCTGTATTCTCCCGGAAGCCAGGGCATCATGAGGTTGTCAAAGGATCGTCTGAAATCATCGAATATTGAATCGAAATCCTCAAAGAATGCAGGTCCGGGTCTCCTCCCGTTATAAGGAGTTCCTGGTGCTGATGGAGTAATTTCTGTTCCTTTGTTTCGTTTGAAGAGAGTCATGATCTGATCCCTCCTACGAGCAACAAGTTAGTCTTTAATTGCATTTATAAATTTCTATTAATCCAAATCTTCCGACGTTGAGTTAGAAGATAGCCTCAAGTTTTCTCGTCATGGAATATTCTTCATATGTGGGATTTATAAAATTCAAATTTTATTTCCGTGAATCTGTCCATCGGGAAAGATTCTCCTGCCCGGTGGTATATACTCATTAACAGTTCTCCGGAATATGGGTGATTTATTATAGTGGTTAGTTGCTGACAATGCTTCCTGCGGTTGTTTTCGAGGACTTATGGATTCAATCAGGGTCTGGTACTATATGCAGAACCCTCAGAAATCCAGGAAAATGCCGGACATCAGTGTATTATTTCTTTCTGAGTTGTTTGAATACGACTTCAATCTCCTCAAATGCCCGGTCAACCAGCCGCCGGTAGTATGCGGTATCCACTCCCCTTGGATCAAATGCAGGGTCAACCTTCAGCCCGTTCTCATCCCTGACAAGGTATGAGGCATCCATTCCGGCAGCAAGTTCCACCCCGTATGCCTGGTAGGTGTCGATTACTGCCTGGGGGATACATCGCTTCTGGTATCTTTCCTTTCCGATGCGACGGGTTATCACCAAATCTGAAAGATCAGCCTCCCCGATTTCATCAAAATACCTGCGATAGATCTGCCGGATCTCTGGCCAGAGAGGACTCATCTCATCAGCCATCCGAACCGTTGCCATGCATTTCAGCATCTCTTCCTGCATCTGCTGTACGTATGGGGGGGTATTTCTCCGTCTGGCGGCAACTCCCCGGGTTTTTATTTTCCCCCCCCTGATGCGGCCGTAATAGTTCCCGTATGATCCGGTTCCGTCCACCTGCGGGAGAAAAACGATCCAGTCATAGGATTCTGATTCTATGGATATTCCGGTTAACTGTTTTATCGCTGCTATGACCTGCGAATGGTTGCATTGCTGCACAAAGAGACAGTCAATGATGGCATGCAGGACCCTGCCGTTCATCTTTTCTACAAGTTCGATGCATTGCCGTAGCAGTTCAGTGGCTTTCAGGGTGATCTGCTCATGCACTTCGATTCTTCCGAACCTTGCATTTTTATAGCCGGTATAGCCAAAACAAGTGACGAGCATCCATTTCAGAATCATATCCATTCCGACAGCAGAGAGATCGTGTTTTTTTCTGCGTTTTGTTTCAATCCTCATCCTGAGCACCGGTTCAAGTACCGAGGCGAGAAATCCTTCCCGGTCCGGGTATGCCAGGGTTTCAGGTGAGAGGTTGTATTTTACGATGATCGAGGGATAAAATGAAGCGAAGTCAATCTGAGTGACATCTTCATAGATTCCGGGTTCAGGCTGCAGTGTCAGACCTCCCCGGTACTCGAGTCGCATTTCATCATGGCACCGGTGTGATTCGGCATCATTTTTTCTGAATGGTACCGCAATTCCCCTGACAAGAGCTTCGTACACCTCGTAACTGGAAACCAGGGTTCCGGGCGTCAGCCGGCAGGTCAGATTGGGCGAGAGGCCGCAGAGCCGTGATGCAAGGAATACCCCGCTGAGATCTCCCTCCCGGTACATGAAACTCTGCCTGGTATCGATGATAAGCCTCCCTTCCGGCATTCGTGCCCCGAGACGGTGTTCCATCCGCCCGTAACTGAAGTATGATCGGGATGCGAGAGTGCGGAACTTTCCGGTCCGGCTCAGGGTATTTGGGATCCCCCACTGGTCTGCGATGGTGCAGATGTACGAAGACCACTTGTCATAATCAGGAAAGAGGATCACATCCGGGTCACGCAGATGGACAATATCGCAGAGGTCTTCAATGTTTTTCCGGTCTGTCCTGTTCAGGATGACTGGATGCCTGCTTTCATCTGGCTCTGTTATGGTAATATTCCCTGTATGCCCTGACCGGTGCGGATTTTCACTGAAGGATATCTCCATCATCGTAACCGGGGGCTCATGACTGAAAATGAACCGGTCCGCTCCGGTCCATCCTCCTGGTACAACCAGGTTTTCAGCAGCAAACCGCTGTTCAGGCCTGATATCCACATTGAAGAGATCGACGTGATAACGGGTCTGTTTCTCGATCTGCTCTGCGACCTCCCGTCCCGCATATACATGGTATCCTTCATATTCACGGTAGATGGAGCGGAATGTGCACTCACTGATGGCATATTCTTCTTCCAGCCCTTCAATGAGGGATGAATGCAGATGGGGATCGGGAAATGATACCAGGAAAGAAGGTATCTGGCGGTGATGTGAAATTGAAAGGGTTCCGTTTCTGATCTCCCAGAGTGATATCCCCTCCCTGGAACGGCAGGAATCAAGAATAAATGTCTCTGATCCTGGAAACATGAAGATCACCAGATTCCGCAAAGGCTTTTCTGGGCGGAGGGAGATTTGACGGGTACCGGCCGGACCGCTGATGATGGTTCAATCATGAAGATCATCCGGTGGGCATACGGCTCTATCCTGGAAAGCCACCGGTCCGGACGGGTTGCAAACAGGACGACTGTTCCGGTCTCTGCCGCTTTATGCCTGCAGAGTTCTCCGATATATGTGAGAAGATCTGCATTATCATCGTAGAGTGTCCGGTCATGTTCAAAAAGGATTAAAGGTTCATCTGCTTCTGTGAGGATCAGCTGTACCTGATGCACGGTAAGAGCCCGTCTGATTCCAAGCCGCCAGTCCGGAAGATCGTCCAGTCCGGGAAGGATGCTTGGATAGTTTCCACAGAGGTAGAGGATTTCTCCCCGATGCCTGCTCATCAGGGCACTGAGCGCCTCCCGAATCGTATCAACTGGTGCGATGTAGAGGGAGAAGGTGTCTGGTGAGATGAGAGACCCTGGATCATGTGTGGCAGGCATGGCATAGCAGGATCCCGGCAGCAGGTATGTATAGATTGAGTAAACATGGTGAAAGTATTCAATGCCCGTATAAATAATCCAATAAATAATTCTTTTTGCGTTTCAGGCTCTCCAAAACACCGGGTTTACTTTCTCCCGTCTCTTTCTTTCTCCCATGGATTCGGTTATCATCCTGAGAAAACATGCTGGATTCGCGATTGTTCCGGCAGATACTCATACCCTGCTGACTGAGATCCCTTCTATGTGCGGGCGCTTTTGTATAGCCGCAGATCCGGGGGAGATCTCTGAACGGTATATGGTTACAGTACCGCCTGCGTATACTCCCCGGTATAATATTGCTCCCGGCCAGCCGGTTCTCACGATCTCTCTCTCCGGAAATGACCTGCATGCCGGTATGGCAGAGTGGGGAATCACCACGGGTGCAATGAACCGGATCATCAATGCACGGATCGAGACCATCCACGAAAAACCACTTTTCAAGGCTCTCTACTCCTGTTCCCGCTGTCTGGTCCCGGCATCGGGGTATTATGAATGGAAGCCTGGGAAAAGTGTGAAATCTCCCTACTATTTTTCCTCCCGATCAGACTCTCTACTTGCTCTTGCCGGGATTTTCCGTGATTCTCCTGGTGGTGCCCGGCTTGTCATCCTTACCACACGATCCCCGGCTCCATTCTCTGATGTCCATGACCGGATGCCGGTTATACTGGGAGCCGGATGCGATACCGTGTATCTGCGAGAAGGCAGTGTCACTCCATACACGGATCTTGTCATGCATGAAGTATCTCCCCGCGTCAACGACTCCGGCAATGATGGACCGGATCTGATAGTACCGGCCAGAAATCGCCAGGCCCAGATGACTCTGGGCTGGTAACCTGGAGTTTTTCACTTTTCCCCCGATACCGCAGATCAGATTTCAGGACAAAAAATCCTGTGACGCATTTAATATGGATTCGTATCTCAAACCAGGATGATTTGATTGCACTTCTGTTCTGGTTCATTACAGGGTCAGAAAACCTGATGTTCCTGATATTGAGCCCGGCACTGAAGACCGGAAAAGAGGAAGGGTGTTACCCTTTATTTGATGTACTGCTGTAATGTTTCTTTCACGGAGTCTGGAACCCCGAGATTTCCGAGTATTGGCATGATCAGCTGCCCTGCAAGTTTCTTCCCGTCCGGGGAGGAGATAAACTGCTGAAGCATTGCCATTCCTTCCGGGGAGGAGAGGTATTTGACAATTTGTTGCTGGCCTTCCGGGGAGGAGAGCATTCCACCGAGTGCACCACCAATTCCGTCTAGTAATCCCATTTCCTGTTCACCGCCAGATAATTCCTTTCAACGATGATATATCTTACGATATAGTTCCTGGAAAGTGAAAGCGGATACCCTTTTCTCAGGTTTTCCTGAATTTTTCTCGAAATCTGTTACCTGGGTTCCTGCACACCTGAAATGAGATACTTCCCGGATATCTTCTTTGGTCACCAGTAATTCTCAGGTCCTGTCAGGATCAGGTCTGGAGAATCATTCCAAAGGCCGGGATGTATTCTCCAAATTGCCTGATCCGATCCCGTGTCAGAGATATTTTCGTATGAGTGCGAGCAGAACCTCCGGTTCTGCTGGTTTGCAGATGTACTCATCTGCACCAAGGGAGAGCCCATAGTCCTTATGCCGGGCTTCTGTATAGGATGCAGTATAAAAAATAAAAGGGATAGAGGAGAATGCGGAGTCTTCTTGTAGCGCCTGACAGAGCATATATCCGTCCATCACTGGCATCAGGATATCAGTGATAATAAGATCTACGGGCTTCGAATGTACTGCATGAAGAGCTTCTTCTCCGTTTTTTACTGATATAACCCTGAATCCGTTGCCTGTCAGAAGAGACTGCAGGTAATACCGGTTTTCTTGGCGGTCATCAGCAATAAGGATCGTCTTCTCCTGGTTTTGTGAAGAAGCAGGATGTTTTGATCTTGGGAATTCAGTTTTCATCTGATTTCACGCTTCAGTTTCACATAATTCGTTCAGATCAGGACAACCCGATCAAATTCATCAATCTGTCTCCCGGTTGTGTAATTCAGCTGTAATTTTTGGGTTTTTGGAAGATGACGGACATCCGCGGATAGTGTCTGCAGTATATGGCTCAAGACAACAGCCGGTAACGGTGATCTGGTAATCACGTGGCAGACTTACCCTTCCACGTGTTTCAAAGTATCCTCCTGACATCAGTTCGCTGATTGTTCCATCCATGAGATATGCAGTACAGGTGAGAATATTGGTGTCTGACATGTCAGTTCCTGGAATTTGAACCGGAATGATCAGGTGTATGTCACGTTCCTCGTTCACCGTGATGGGGGGAAGTTTCCCTCGCCCTCCCCGGTATGAGAATGCCCCATCCTGGCTGACGAGCCGAATCGTTATATATCCGTCCTCCAGATCCCGGGTACCAGTATTTTTCACCCTGAGCGTTGCGTAGATATTCTGACCTCCGGTAACTGATCGGTACAGGGGAATAAATCCGATCTGCTCAATGAATGGATTTTTTTCACTCAATGTAGCACCTCCGGGAAGATCTCCCGTGTCACCATCGGCAGAGTCCAGGATTACTCCCTCTTCATACCCTTCTGGAATCACCACATCACCGCTTTCCGCAGATTCGTTGGGTTTTTCTGTTTCATTTGTACAACTGATCGATTCGTACCTGATCGTTGTAATTCCGCGATTGTCCGACCCGTCATTCTGCGACCAGGTGGCAGGATTTGAATCTGATACCAGGTATGTTCCGGCTTTTAGGATCTCGTCAGGTCTGCTGACCCAGTATGCGTTGATCGCCCCGTCTGATGCATTTTCACCAAAAGCATCATACGGACCATATGCGGCTCCGTCTTTGTGAAAAAGAGAAATTTTTCCCGGTTTATCTCCCTTTCCCCAGTTCCAGTGGAGGGTGGTTATGGTGTGTACCTTTACACATTCGCCAAATGTCACCAGTGTTGGTTTGTCTGGTCCGTTGAATACCTGGTT
>CAZXRT010000028.1:0-12297 GCA_964642535.1 uncultured Methanospirillum sp. | reverse complement strand
TCTCCGACCCGGGAAAACCCTTCGATCAGGAAGGTCCGGAGCGGATCAGGAGACGCAGCTGCCATCCGTTTCAGCTCACCCAGTTCTACTCCGTGCGGGTGGGGTTTGATCGCTTTCGGGGGGATGATCGGCTCTTCACTGGCCCGGTCAAAGGTCATCGTCTCGCCATCGAGGTCCACCCGTATCCGGCAGTGCGGGTTTACCACCGAGGTGTAGCGGAGGTACTCAATCAGCCGCTTTCTTGCAGTCAGGCTGCTCCTGAACTCGATCTCGATCCTGGTTCCGTGGGTCCGGTCCCAGACCAGTTCTTCCCGGGAGAGGATCTCCGGCTCGTTCGTCTCGGTTTTGATCTGAATGAGGAACTTATGGGCTGCCCGGTCTGCCCCGCACCGGGAGATGATGAGGGTCGGGGTTCCGGTTGTCAGCTGGGCATACAGGACCGCTGCCGAGATCCCGATCCCCTGCTGACCACGGGACTGTCGGATCTGGTGAAAACGCGATCCATAGAGGAGTTTTCCAAAGACATACGGGATGTTTTCAGGAACGATCCCCGGACCGTTGTCCTCGACAACGACCTTGAAGACCTCGTCCTGCATCCTGAAGATACCTAAATAGACGTCAGGAAGAACTCCTGCCTCCTCGCAGGCATCGAGTGCGTTATCGATGGCTTCCTTGACGGTGGTGATGATCCCCCTGACAGGAGAGTCGAAACCGAGCAGGTGTTTGTTCTTCTCAAAGAACTCGGCAACGCTGATGCTCCGCTGCTGCCTGGCTAGTTCATCGGCAAGGTTCTGTGCAGGCTGCTCTGCAGGGGCCGGGGCAGTCTCCTTCTTCTTAGCCATATCCCGATGTTACCTGCCGGTCAGTGTCCTGATGGCGTCAGCAAGCGAAACGGTCTGCTGCTCACCGCCTTTCAGGTTTTTCAGGGTGACTTCTCCCGATGCGGTTTCTGCTTCACCGATGATCACGGCGTAATCTGCAGATTTTCCGGCATTCTTCATCTGGGCTGAAAAACCTCTTCCCGCAAGATCGGTCTCACAGATAACTCCACACGTCCGCAGTTCCCCGGCAACCTGGAGGGCCCGGGTGCGGGCATTGGGGGTGCAGATGACAGCGACCTGCGGGACGAACGGCATCCAGACCTGCTCGCCGATGGCGACCATCACCCGGTCAAACCCGATGGCAAACCCGACTGACGGGGTATCCTCGCCACCGAAGAGGTGGGCAAGCCGGTATGCGCCACCGCCGAGGATCTGGTTTTCTGCGCCGAGTCCTTCAGCAAAGCACTCAAAGACGATGCCGGTATAGTAATCCAGTCCCCTGGCGATGGCAGGACTGATCTCGTATTCGATTCCCTGCCCGTCCAGGACGGCAAAGGTCTCCCGAATCCGTCCGGCCCCTTCAATATCCCCGATGATCGCAAATATCTCATCAAGCGTCCGGGCCTCAATGAGGCTGGCAAGAGGGCCGGAGAGATCCTCTCTTCCGATACTGACCAGGAATTCTGAAGCCGCAGCGGTCTCCCGTTTGTCAAGCAGTGCCCTGACTTTTTTCTGGTCTTCATCCGCGAGATCGCCAAGGAGTGTGCGCATAAAGGAAAGGTGCCCTATCTTCAGGGTGAATCTGACTCCTGCCGCCCTGAGAAGATCATCAGCCACCATGATGACCTCGGCATCGGCCATGGCTGAATCAACCCCGATCAGTTCGATTCCGAACTGCCAGAACTGGCGGTATCTCCCCTTCTGCGGGCGTTCATACCGGTAGCAGTCGGCATAATAACACCACTTGATCGGTTTTGTCAGGGATCGCCCTTCGTTGACAAACATCCTGAGAACCGGGGCGGTAAGTTCGGGCCTGAGAGCCAGGGAACGCCCGCCCTTGTCTTCAAAGACGTACATCTCCCCGATGATCCCTTCTCCTGACCTGATGGTGAAGAGATCCAGTTCCTCAAAGGTGGGGGTTGCCACCTCGCGGTATCCCCAGGTCCGGGCCTTTGCCCGCATTCTCGCTTCTATCTCCCTTCTCCGCTCCATCTCGTCAGGGAGCATGTCACGCGTTCCTCGTGGTCTGCTCAGCATGGGTATCGCCCGATTATGAACGCCGTACCGGGGCTTTTCCAAGGAATCGCTCCAGAACCGGCTGCTCTGTGGTAAAGACCTTCTCCCTCTTCTCTTTGCCCTGCAGATACAGGCCCAGCATCACGATCCCGACCCCGAGGATATCGGCAGAGGGAAAGAGGAACACCTCGCCGGCTCCTGCAGTTGCCAGTGCGGTGTGAAGGATTCCTGATCCTGCAGCGCTGCGATATCCGGGCAGGGCCGTCCGGGTATAAATCCTGATATCACGCAGCCAGAGAAAGATACAGACGGCTGCGCCGAAGAGGGCGATATAGAAGAGATAACTCACCACTATGAACCTATTATGTAATCTTTGACTCATATGTTACTTGTTATATATGGAACCTGAGATGGACCTGCAAAATCTCCTGGAACGCGTCAAAGCCGGGAAAATGACTGTGGAGGATGCGCAGGCCGCAATACGCAGATTCGACGCGGGTCATGTCGGGTCTATTGCCACCCTTGATCTCGGGAGGTATGCACGGTGCGGGATTCCTGAAGTGGTCCTCGCAGAAGGCAAGGACTTGGATCACCTGCTGACGATTGCCGGTGAATATTCCCGGCGTGCCGGGCGTTGTATCATCACCCGCCTTGATCCTGAAAAAGCCCTCCTCCTCTCTGAGCAGGCTTCATCCTCCGGGTTAACCACCGAGTATCACCCGGAGGGCAGGGTCATGGTTCTTGCCGGCTGCCCGGCTCCTGCTCTGTCCGGGGGGGTGGTCGGGATCATCACAGCCGGAACGTCTGACATCAGGGTGGCAGAAGAGGCACAGGTCGTCGCTGCAGAGATGGGATGCCGGGTTGAGACGGCATATGATGTCGGGGTGGCAGGACTGCACCGGCTCTTTCCGGTACTTGACAAGATGGCAGACTGTCATGCCTTTGTCGTGGCTGCCGGGCGGGAGGGAACCCTTCCTGCGGTAGTGGCAGGACTGGTGGACCGCCCGGTCATCGGGGTTCCGGTGTCTACGGGTTACGGATTCATGGGTTGCGGACAGGCTGCCCTTGCCAGCATGCTCCAGTCATGTTCTGTCCTGACGGTGGTCAATATCGATGCCGGGTTCGTTGCCGGGGCATTTGCGGCAAGAATTGCTACTTTGATCGGTGGAAAGAAGGAATGAAGCGAGCATTTTATATCGGGCGGTTTCAGCCCTATCACCTGGGCCACCAGACTGTCATCGACCTGATCGCCCGGGAAGCAGATGAGATCATCATCGGGATCGGAAGCGCACAACTCAGCCATGATGAGGAAAATCCGTTTACTGCAGGCGAGCGGATCCTGATGATCACCCGTGCCCTTCAGTCGTGCATCAGACCCTGTTACGTGATTCCGATCGAGGATATCAAACGAAATGCCCTCTGGGTATCACATATCATCTCGATGGCCCCTCCTTTTGATATCGTATACAGCAGTAACCCGCTTGTGATCCGGCTCTTTTCAGAGACCGGCATCCCAGTCTGCTCCCCTCCGATGTTTGAGCGGCACACCCACTCGGGAACCGGTATCAGGGATCGGATGCGTTCAGGTGAGGGATGGGAACACCTGGTGCCCGGAGAGGTGGCAGAGGTGATCCGGGAGATAGACGGAATTACCCGGATTTTAGACCTTGATCGGGAAGATACAGAACCGGTCTGCACACGGGGTGACTAAATGTTTACACGGATAGCCCGATTATTCAGACAAAAGAAGCAGGAACCCGAATCATCTGTCCTTGAGATGGAGGATCTGGGGGGATGGCTGGATGCAGAGGAACAGTCCTGTATCAGCCGGCGGACTGAACATATCAATCATTCACGGGATGTGATCAGCAGGGCACGCGGGGACATTCTCACCCTGCTGCAGACATTTGGTGCTGAAGATACGGCAGAACCCCTTCATCCCAAGGTTGAGCAGGTGAACCGGCATAATCTCCCCCAGTTCAGGCGTAAGATTGAAACAACGCTTGATATCACCTTTTCTGACGATGATGAGACCTATTACCGGCAGATTGCCGAGATGATTGACGGGTGCTACAAGGCATACCGCGGGCCGGGGCGGTACCTGCACCACATCTATCCGGATGAGGTGAAGCTTTTCAGACAGTCGATGGACCAGATCGGGCATGAACTCAATCGCCTGACTGAGATCATCAAAACCTCACGAATCCGGCTCGGCCGGATAGCAACCCTCCGGGATGCCTGCGGGCGGTATACGTCTGCGGAAAGTGAGATTGCGAAGGTGCAGGAACAGGAGAGGGATCTGGACCAGAGAAGAGCAGACCGGCAGGCTGAACTGGATCTGCTCATCAGGGAACGTGACCAGGCCCTGGAAAGCCCTTCTGTCAGGGAGTATCATGAGAAACGGGAAATAATCCGGGAAGAAGAGAGACGGACCGGAGAATTGTTTGACGCCCTTGACTCCCAGGTCAGGACGGCTCTTGTCGTCTGGCGCAAGGCTCTTCGTATCTCCCAGGATGACCGGGACCGGGAGAAGGAGAAACTCCTGGATCAACTGATCCAGCTCTCGGTCCTTGTACACTATGATGATCCCGGATTCCTCCCGCTCGTCAGGGCAACGGCCCCTGCAGTATATGCTGGCATCAGTTCCGGTTCTATCCCGCTGCGTAACTCGTTTGAGAAGTCACTCTTCTCTGATGAAGAGGGATATATCAGTCAGATCTCCTCCTCCCTGCAGGCATGGCTGGACCTGCGTCATCACTATCGGGAAGAGGAGAAGAGCCTTGCCTGTCATCCGGCTGCAGAGACATTATCTTCGTATGAGCACCGGATTTCAGAGCAGGGAAAAGAGATCCGCAATCTGGAAGATGAGATCGGAAAGATTGGAGGCAAAATCCATCATCTTGACCGTGAGCGGGAGGAAACCGCTGAAATCCTGATCCGGGAGATGAAAGAGCTGACCGGTGGTATGTTCTCGATTCAGGGTCTGAAGGCTGGCGGAGACGGTGAATCATGAGCCGGCCGGTCAGAACCCTTGAAGTGGAGAAAGGGCATGTCTCCTGTCTTCCGGCAAAGAAAGAGGATCTCGATCACTGCCGGTTCTGTGCACATTCTGTCAGGTTCAGGGTAAATGGAAAAGAGGTCCCGTCTCCTGCCCGTGCCTACTGCACCATGCAGCGGTCGACCGGGGAGATTGACCTTCAGAAGGTGGAAGCGGTCATCTGTGACGATATGACGGGAGAAGGATTTCGCAGCATCATGAATATCATCGGGTAGGCAGAAGGGGCAGGATTATTCTGCAATCCCGGAGATGAGGCTGATGATCCGGTCCATCTGCACATACTGCCCGAAATGATCGGCCAGGGCATCGAAAGGATCTCTCTCCTCCGTCATCCTGGTATACACGGCTCCCTTCTTCGTACACAGGTAGGAGACGAGTGCATCTGCTGCGGATGGGTTGGTAAAGAGGCCGTGCATGTAGGTTCCGATCACCAGTCCGTCTTCTGATACTGCTCCTTCACTCTCAAAAGCGGCAGGTATTCCGGGGTGGGTTGTTTCCCCCATGTGGATCTCATACCCGGTTACGTCTCCGATACCGGAAAGTATCGGGCCGATGCCCGATGATCTCCGTTTTACCTGCACGGTTGTCTTTTCATACCCTGAAAACCGGGTGGTTCCCTGAATCAGCCCGATCCCCTCGTATTCTCCTTCCCGGGATTCGATACCTGAATCGATGATCCGCGAGCAGAGCATCTGGTATCCTCCACAGATACCGATCACCGGGACTCCTGCCCTGCGGGCATCTCGGATCCGGGAGACAGTTCCTGCCCGGTGAAGATCTTCCAGGTCATCAACCGTGTTCTTCGTCCCCGGGATAATGATCGCATCATATTCTTCAAGGCAAGATCCGGGATGTACATACTCCACGGAGGAAATCCGCTCCAGGAGCTCGAAATCGGTGAAGTTGGAGATCCGCGGGAGCCGGATCACCGCAATCCGGACTGGTGTATGGCCGGTTTTCTTGTCATCAAGCGAGAGGGAGTCTTCGCTGGGGATGGCGATATCGGTTGCCGGGACCAGTCCGAGGACCGGAACCCCGCATAGGTCCCTGATGATCGAAAGACCGTCATCAAAGAGGGATGGGTCTCCCCTGAACTTGTTGATGATAATTCCTTTTACAAGGGGTCTGACATCGTCAGGAAGGAGCATGATCGTTCCGTATACCTGGGCAAAAACTCCGCCCCGTTCAATATCAGCGACCAGGATAACCGGATAGCGCAGTTCCTGTGCCAGCCTGATGTTAGCGATGTCACGGCTGTAGAGGTTCAGTTCAGCCGCCCCGCCGGCCCCTTCAACAATAATATGCGAATATTTTTCCTGCAGCGCATGCACCGCAGACATGGCTACCGAAAGGAGGTATTCGGTCTCCTGGTAGTAGGATTTGGCTTTCACGTCCCGGTAGGGTTTTCCCATCAGGATGATCTGTGAGGTCTGATCCCCTTTGGGCTTGAGCAGAATAGGGTTCATGGCAATCTCGGGATCAAGCCCGGCTGCCATCGCCTGCATGGCCTGTGCTATCCCGATCTCCCCGCCATCCTTCGTCACATATGAATTCAGGCTCATGTTCTGTGATTTGAATGGAGCATGGGAGATGCCGCGACGGAGGAGCGATCGGCAGATTGCGGTGACCACGGTACTTTTCCCGACATGGGAGGAAGTGCCGAGGACCATGAGCGACATGTCCCTTAGGTTGGATGGGGGTTGTATAAACCAGCAGCGAAAGACGGCGCTACACTCCTGTAATTGATGACGCTCCCTTCTATTGGATAATAACAAGGATTTAATAAGAAAACGGGAGATGGTATAAGTAATGAATGGTGGTATTTGCTCCATTTGCGGGCTACCAAAAGAACTGTGTATTTGTGAAGAAGTAGCAAAAGAGCAGCAACGTATCAACGTTAAGGTAAATAAGCGGCGTTACGGGAAAGAAGTCACGGTAATCGAGGGTCTCGATCCGACTGACATCGATCTTGAAGATCTCTCCAAGTTCATGAAGGGTAAACTTGCGTGTGGAGGCACGGTTAAAGGAAATTCGATTGAACTGCAGGGGAACCACCGCGACCGGGTGATCGATCTGCTTGCTAGCAAAGGATACGCGGTGGACAATATCACCTGAACCGCCCGGCGGCCTTTATTTCTCTTTTTTCTTTGTTCGCATCATCGAGTGCAGATCCAGCCGGTAGTGTGCATCTTTTCCCACCCTGATGACACGGTCGTCAGATTCAGCAAGTTTGAGAAGGTTCAGATCATAGCGGCCCGGCTCGAGGATCCTGATGCTCTCCACCGAGTCGGGATCTTCCTTATCTTCAGAATCAGACCTGCAGGACGGCTGGGCTGGCTCACGGTTCGCTTGAGGTACATAATCTGGGTTTTCCTGCTCAGCGGGCTCTCTGCTCTCCCGTTCTGCAAGCCTTCTTGCAGATACGTATGAGAAGGTGGTTCCCCCGCAGGCAGGGCAGCGGGGTGCCAGGCCTTCCACGGCATCAACACGGGTTTTGCATTTGCGGCAGATATGGGGCATTTTTTACCGCGATGATATCCACGCACTGATCAGGTCGCGGTCGCGACGGATCATCTTGAGCTGGTTTGCAGGACCGATGACCGTCATTCTCCGGTGCTCGTCCTCGCCCCTGACGATCCTGGCAAGCATCCCTCTGGTCTTCTGTTTCGAGGGATAGGATTCGATCTCGATGCCTGAGAACCCGTCCGGCAGGATCTCCTGCATGGTCATCTCGATCAGAGTGCTCTGCTCCTCGGGAGAGAGACCCGATTCCAGGATAACGATGGTCCCTTCCCTGACCCGGTCAAGGATCAGACGGATCTTTTCCATGGAGGGCATCCGGGTGAGACGTTCCTCCGATATCATATCAATTCTGACTCCCTGCATCTCTCTCACCTGAAGGTCCTGATCATCTCTTCATAGAGATCTTCAATCTTCGTTCCGGTCAGGCAGGATATCGGAATGACCGGATGCTGGGGGAATGCGGTTTTGATCCGCTGTGGAGATGCATCCGGAAGATCGGTCTTGTTTGCTGCGATGACAACCGGCAGTTTCCTGCTCTCGATGATCCCGACCATCATGATATTTACCTGGGCGAAAGGATCTGCGGTAGCATCTATCATGTACAGGACACCGTCTATATCCTCCCTGAGCCAGTGCATCGCCTCTGCAACCCCTTCTGTCGCCTCCCGAGCCCGGGTTACCGCTTCATCCCTGGTGATTCCGTACTCGATGAACTCGTTATAATCGATCTTGGTAGTGACACCGGGGGTATCAACGATATCGATGGTGATGGATCTGCCTCCGTTCCCGGAGATCGTTATATTTTCCGTCCGGGCAGCCCTTCTTGTCTCATGGGGAATCTCGCTGACCGTCCCTTCTGCACATCCTGACCAGTCCTTAGCGATCCGGTTTGCCAAAGTGGTTTTTCCGGCATTAGGGGGGCCATAAATGCCGATTCGGGATGTTTTTTTCTGAAAAAGGCTGGCAAGTATTTTGGAGAGTGTCTGACTCAGTCCCATATTCATCATCCTGAAGGGCAGAAGCAGCAGTACTCCCCTTAAACGGGAGTTCTGTCAGTATTGATATGATCCGGGGTGATTATTATGATTGTTATCCGGCAGCGGAACTGATGCTGCGGTGATTATGCGTCTGAACCGATGGATTAATACCAAATACGGGTGATTTAGTGTTCATAAGCATCTGCCCGATATATGTGAGGTGAACGTCATGACATATTCCATAGAGACAATGAAGCTCGAAACAAAGGTTCCGGTCAGGGAAATCATGCGTAGGAACCCGAAGGTTGTTGATTATCGGGCCACTGTCGCAGATGCAGCACGGCTCATGTGTAAGAAGGATACTTCCGGAAGCTGTATCGTCAACCGGGACGGGAATGCCATCGGGATCGTCACGGAACTGGATATCAACTGCAAGGTTGTTGCCAGAGATATGAAACCCAGCGATGTTCTTGTCACCGATATCATGACCTCCCCGCTGATCACCCTTCCTGCAGACAAAACCGTTGAAGATGCCGCCCATCTGATGATCCATAACCGGGTGAGGCGTCTGCCTATTGTGGATGATAAGGGATCGGTGATCGGGATCGTCAGTGTGAGGGATATTCTGGCAGTTTCCACTGAGATCAATGAGCTGATCGGGGAACTTGTCCTGATTAATCAGGCGGACGAAGTTGAATCCGGCATCTGCAGCCGCTGTGGCCGGATGGCTGATGATCTCAGGACAGTTGACGGAGCCCTCATCTGTTCTTTCTGCAGTGAAGAAGACCGAATCTGAAGATACATGCCGATAAACGCCCTGTTTTTTCAGGGAATCAGCCCGGATGACAGAGATGGAATACGTCAGTCTGTTTTCGGCAGGATTCCTGAAGATGTAACAGGATCAGAATGACTATGCACTCGAGAAACGGAACCGACAAAAGCCTGGTACTTTCTATCGCGACAAAGCAGGTGATCTCTGCACCGCCAACCATGAGGATCTTCGGAGCGATCGAGACGCTCACCGAATGGGGCGTCAGAAGACTTCCGATTATTGATCCCGGGACACACCGGCTGAGAGGAATTCTCACCGCACGTGACGTGGTAGACTTTTTGGGAGGTGGAGAGAAGTTCAACCTCATCAATGTCAAGCACGAGGGTAATTTCCTTGCTGCCATCAACGAGAGCGTCAGCAGGATCATGAAGCATGAGGTCAGGACACTGACCGAGGATGCCGAGCTGCAGGAAGCGATTAGGATCATCGTCGAGACACGGACCGGCGGGATTCCGATCGTTGATGATAACGGTGTTCTTACCGGGATTGTCACCGAACGCGATGTGCTCAAGGTACTCTGCCGTACTCATTCTGCCCTCCATGTCAGGGACGTGATGACCCGGTCCCTCCTTGTCCAGGAGCCGGACTGTCCGCTCTCGATGGTGACGAAGGTGATGACCAGTCACCAGTTCAGAAGACTTCCCATCGTCAAGAATGATGTCCTCTTCGGCATCATCACAGCAACCGACATCGTCCGGTATATCGGGTCAGGCAAAGTGTTTGAGAAGCTGATCACCGGGCATGTCACCGATGTCATGTCAGTTCCGGTGAGAGAACTGCTCAGCGGTAATCTCTACACCACTGAACCGGACATGAGCATCACGGACGCTGCCCGGCAGATGATGGCAAAGGGGGTCGGAGCCCTTCCTGTCATCGAGAACAGCCGATTACTGGGCCTTGTCACCGAGTTTGACCTGGTTAAGGCCCTTTCCACAGAAAAAGCAGACGGGAGATAGACACGATGCTGATATCGGACCTGATGAGTTCACCGGTCCATGCCTGCAGACCTGATGATACCATCTCCTATGCCCGCAACCTGATGCTCAGGCACCGGATCTCACGGGTGCTTGTGATTGACAGGAACCGGGTTGCCGGTATCATCACGAAGAAGGACATCGGGTACCGGCTTCGCAGCAGGGACCCGGTCTGGCGGCGAAGATCGCCTGACAATGAACCGGTCTCGCTTGCCATGTCAACTGACGTGCTCAGCCTGTCTCCGGACAGGAGCATCAGGGATGCTATGTTCCTGATGGTATCACACCGGATCTCAGGATTTCCTGTCATAGACCAGGGGATGGTACTTGGCGTTCTGACCCGGTCGGATCTTATGAGATCAGAGCCGGTTCAAAACCTTGATCTCCCGGTACAAGAGGTGATTCATGATGTACCCCAGATAACACCGGACCATACGATCGATCGGGTGATCGATCTGATGAAGGCAGGATGTGGAAAGGTCGTAGTAACAGGAGATGATGGCCATCCGGCAGGAATCATCTCTGAAAGCGATCTGACCTTTGCGCAGGAAGGGCGCGACCAGCCTGAAAAGATGCTGGCCGGGGAGATCATGAGATCCCCGGTGATTACTCTCCCCGATACCGCGCGGACTGGTGAAGTGGTCCGTGAGATGGTGTCACAACGCATTTCAAGTCTTGTGATTACCGGAGATGGGGGGATAAAAGGAATTATTACCAGAGATGATATCATAGGGGAAGTGGCTCAATGACCAATACCATACTTGTTAGAGACGTCATGTCAAAACCGGTGACCATTGCAAAATCTGTACCTGTCACCGAAGCCCTGGATAAAATGCTTGACGTCGGTATTGACCCGCTTATTGTTGTCCATAATGATGAGGTGGTCGGCACCGTCTCACGGCACAAGATTGCCGAGAAGCTGGGTGCAAAGCATAGCACAGAGATTTCACCAACGGCCATCCATGTCTCCAATACCATCGATGATGATTTCACCTTCATCTATGAGGATCAGGAGGTAGATGTTCTCATCCCTCTCCTCCAGGAGAGATACAAGCT
Source organism: uncultured Methanospirillum sp. (assembly GCA_964642535.1). Classification (GTDB taxonomy): domain Archaea; phylum Halobacteriota; class Methanomicrobia; order Methanomicrobiales; family Methanospirillaceae; genus Methanospirillum. The sequence goes on along the minus strand of CAZXRT010000028.1, from coordinate 820 downwards.
TGCTGTCGTGTATGATGGTGAAAACAGGCTGGTCGGCCAGGTTAACTCCGGGGATATCCTGGGCAAGATGAAGCCTGAAGGCGATCTTGGCACCATGATGGAAAAGGTCCAGTTCATCGAGGCCGGGGAGCGGATGGTTCACCTTCGCAGACGGATGATCGATGAGAAGATCTCCCGGTTTGTGGTGATGGCAGGCGGTAAGATGGCAGGGATCGTCTCTGAGACCGATGTCGCCGTCGCCCTGCTGAAGTTCCGTGAGTCGGTTGATGACCGGCACCAGGAACACCAGGTCAGAAATATCCTGGTCCAGGATATCATGACTGCAGCAGTCCAGAGTGCAGAGGTTGGAACACCGGTTGAGAAGGTGGTCGGGATGATGATCACCCGCAACTTCAGCAGTGTTCCGGTTACTGATAACGGGAAGGTTGTCGGTCTGGTGACCCGCCAGTCCCTGATTCAGGCACTCTGAAACCTTTTTTTAGACTCTTCCTGATGAACTGTGGTAATTTTGACGACATGGCTCCGTAGTAAATCCAGGCCTGTCTGGGAGATATTTCCTATGATGCAGTCATCCCCTGTTCTCCTCCGTATCCGCGCCCAGGGATTGTGTCATCCATCCGGCCGAAAAATACCGGCTTTTGGGCTGCAGGAGAAGGATTGTCTGGGTAGAACAGGCCATCGGGAACATAACTCTTATATCTGATTCTCTTCCACATTAGTAAGCACAATTCCTGTAGCAACAGGGTCCCTGTTGCGAGTGTCTGTACAGATGCGAATTTGAATGTTGAGGTAGCCAAGCCAGGTATGGCGCAGGGTTGCT